>CAMDGP010000054.1 GCA_945897765.1 Chitinophaga pinensis | reverse complement strand
GTTCCGCAATAATCTTTAATAGGCCCATCGGGTTCTAATTCTAAATCAATGATTAATTCTGCGATAAAGAAAAAACTTCCGTGCTTTGGATGAATTAAATTACTGTTTTTACCCAACCAACCTAAACCTGCTTTTTTCGCCCAAACTTTGTCCATAACAGGTGCTGAATCGACAAAAACGCGACCGCCAACTTCGCCAATTTCAGTTTGAATGAATGCTAATAATTCTTTGAGTTTATCTTTGATTACGAAATGATAATCTTCACCATAAGCATATTTGGAAATTTTGGGCGCATCTTCTTCTTGCTGTGTTTCTTCTGGAAAATAATTTAGTAAAAGGGAAACAACTGTTTTTGCGTCATCAACTAACAATCTTGGATCGAGGCGCTTATCGAAATGATTCGCCATGTAACTCATTTTTCCATGGTAGTTTTTATTCAACCAAGCTTCGAGTTTTGGTGCTTCTTCTTCTAAAAAATCTGCTTTTGAAAACCCACAAAAGAAAAAACCGAGGTCTTTCGCTTTTTGTTGAATCAAAGATTTATAAGCTGATTTATTCATTTTTAAAACAAACCGCCTTGAACCCAGCCGAAATCTTTTCCTAAATGTCTGAATGCTTTTTCAGTTGCTTTTCGACCGCGAGGCGTACGCATTAAAAATCCTTCTTGAATGAGAAACGGCTCATAAACTTCTTCTAAAGTTCCTGCATTTTCACCGATTGCTGTTGCGATTGTCGTTAATCCAACTGGACCTCCAGCGAATTTATCGATGATAACTTTCAAAATGCGAATGTCCATTTCATCTAAACCATTGGCGTCAACGTTCAAAGCATTTAGTGCTATTTCAGTGATTGCATCGTCGATTCTTCCAGTTCCTTTAATTTGAGCAAAATCACGAACGCGACGTAAAAGCGCGTTGGCAATTCTTGGAGTTCCGCGACTACGACTAGCAATTTTGAATGCTGCATCTTCATCGATGCCAATATTTAACAAGCTTGCAGAACGCTCCACAATGAGAGTCAAGGTTTTAATATCGTAATATTCTAAACGTGAATTGATTCCAAAACGAGCACGCAAAGGCGCTGTCAATAAACCAGAACGAGTTGTCGCACCAATTAACGTAAAGGGATTCAAGTTGATTTGAATACTTCTAGCGTTGGGACCAGAATCAATTAATATATCAATCACATAGTCTTCCATCGCAGAATACAAATATTCTTCAACAACGGGACTCAAGCGGTGAATTTCATCGATAAAAAGAACGTCTCCTTCTCCTAAATTCGTCAATAAACCAGCTAAATCGCCAGGTTTGTCCAAAACAGGACCACTTGTAACTTTAAATCCAACACCTAATTCGTTGGCAATAATATTAGCAAGTGTCGTTTTTCCCAATCCTGGAGGCCCGTGTAAAAGCACGTGATCAAGTGGTTCATTTCTTAATTTTGCTGCTTGAACGAAAATATGAAGGTTTTGAACTACAGGATCTTGACCAGAGAAATCTGATAAATACTTCGGACGTAAGACTTTGTCGTAGTCTTGTTCTCCTTCGTTTTTTGCTTCTTCTCTATAATCAAATGAATCTTCTTCCACAGGTGGGTTTTAGACAAAAATAGTAAGAAATATGGATTGCAGATTGCGAATTGCAGATTATCATAATTCAATCTGTAATCCACCGCGGCGGAGTAATTTTCCAATTTGCAATCTACATTTTCCAATCTGTAATCATCCAATCTGTATTTTTATCTATTCACTCTTTTTCTAGTTAGCAATCAATTCTCCTAGAGGAGTTCACTTTTCACTCTTCACTTTTCACTTTAAGTTTTCAATTTTCCATAAAAGTTTATCTTTGCCTCATGATTCCATTTTCTCCCCCTCGAATTGATCAACGTGTACTTGATGAAGTAAATGCTGCTTTGCTAAGTGGTTGGATTACAACTGGTCCACGTACCAAATTATTTGAAAAAAAAATCACTGAATATTGTGGTTGCAAAACAACAGTTGCAGTTAATTCTTGGACTTCTGGTATGGAAGTTTTCTTACGCTGGTGGGGAGTTGGTGAAGGAGATGAAGTGATTATTCCCGTTTATACTTATTGCGCAAGCGCGAATGTGGTCCTTCATACAGGCGCAAAACCAGTTATGGTGGACATTAGTAAAGACGACTTTAATATCTCAATTGAAAAAATTCGCGCTGCAATTACTCCACGAACGAAAGTGATAATGCCAGTTGATATTTCTGGTTTCCCATGTGACTATGATGCAATTTATGACCTAGTGAATGCTTGTAAAAATCAGTTCTCGCCGAAGACTACAATGCAAAAACAATTAGGTAGAATTTTAATCGCTGCTGATGCTGCTCATAGTTTTGGTGCTACTTACAAAGGAAATAAATCGGGAAGTTTAGCTGATGTTTCTTGCTTTTCATTTCACGCTGTTAAAAACCTAACAACTGCAGAAGGTGGTGCCGTTTGTTTTAATTTACCTGAAGATTTTGACCACGAAACGATTTACAAGGATTTTTGCATCAAAATCTTACATGGACAATCGAAAGATGCTTTAGCAAAAACCGTTAAAGGTGCTTGGAAATACGACGTACTCGAACCAGGCTATAAATGCAATATGACTGATATTCAAGCGGCGATTGGTCTGATTGAATTAGAACGTTATGGTGAAAATTTAGCAAGAAGAAAAACCATTTTTGAGACTTATGACGCTGCTTTCGGGATCGAAGAATGGGCTTTAATTCCGAGATATAAAGATGAATTAAGAGAAACTTGCTACCATTTATATTTATTGCGAATTGCTGGAATTTCAGAGTCTCAGCGCGACGAAATAATTCAAGAAATATTTGAACAAGATGTAGCTGTGAATGTTCATTTTCAACCTCTTCCGTTGTTTACGGCATATAAAAACTTAGGTTATTCCATTGAAAATTATCCTGAAGCATATCTTAAATACGCAGCTGAAATTTCTTTGCCCGTTTATTTTAATTTAACAGATTCTCAAGTTGAAACAGTTATTCAAGCCGTTAAGAAAGCAGTACATATGGTAATTGGTTGATTTACTTATCGAAGAATAACAATCGACATATAAAATGACCTTTGTTGAAATTTAGATTTGCAACTAACCTATTCTATCCTTATTTTTCCGCCTAGAAATTTGGGTTTTGTAGAAATTAGGCTTTTAATCTTAAAAATTGAATACTACTCCTCAAAATAAGTTTCATCCTTCTATTCATTTTATTTAATTAGTAGTTAAAAAGTAATTACTTTCATCTTCAAATTCAAAAAGTCATCCAATGATTAAAGTTAATGCCTTAACGAAAGACTTTCCTTTGTCGAGACAGCAAAGAAAGGAATTGAATACAGAAGATAAAATTGCTAGAGCAGTTGATAATATTAGTTTTGAATGTCATCCGGGAAAAGTTTTTTCGCTTTTGGGACCAAATGGCGCTGGAAAAACAACCACTTTGCGTATGCTTTCAACGATTTTCACTCCAACTTCTGGAACTATCGAAATCGCAGGGATTGATGCTATAAAATATCCACAAGAAGCGCGCAAAAAAATCGGTTTTCTTACAGGTTCAACAGGTTTGTATGCTCGGTTAACACCTATCGAATTGATTGACTATTTCGCTTCTTTGTATAATGTTCCAAAATATCAACTAGAAGAGCGCAAAAAATATTTATTTGATTTGCTCAATATGCACGATTTTTTGGGCAAACGAATTGGTAAATTAAGCACAGGAATGAAACAAAAAGTGTCGATTTGCCGAACAATGATTCACGACCCAGAAGTGGTTGTTTTTGACGAGCCAACAAGTGGTTTGGATGTTATCACCGCTGAAAATATCATCAAGTTAATTCGCGATTGCAAAGACCAAAATAAAACGGTTATTTTCTCCAGTCACATAATGAGCGAAGTGGATTTATTGTGCGACGATTTAGCAATTATCCACAAAGGAAAAATCAAACACGAAGGAACAATGTTGGACTTTAGAACCAATATGCAAGAGCCAAATTTGACTGCTGAATTTATTCGAATTGTTCAATCTTAAAACTTACAAAAATGATTTTCAAAATATTCCGAAAAGAACTACTTGACACATTGCGCGATCGTCGTACACTAATGATGATGCTCGTTATTCCAATTTTAATTTTTCCAATTACGCTCAATGTGTTTGTGAGTATTTCCGCCTCTTTCCAAGAAGAAGCCGCTGTTAAAACTTTAAAAGTTGGAATCATTGGCGATAAAAATTCCTATTTCGCACAGCAATTAAATGAGATTCCTGCCGAAATGGGTGCGAAAAAACTCGTATTTTTCAAAGATTCAGCTTCCTTAATGACTGAATTAAAGAAAGATAGTATTCAGTTGGGAATCATCACCGAAAAACAATTTGATCAAACGCTTGCTTCGCAATTTCCAGCGAAAGTAACTTGGTATTTTGATGCAACAGAAATTGGTATTAACGAACGCGCTGAGCAGTATATGAAAATTATTGAAGTGAAAGCGCAGCAAAACCGTTACGATGAATTGGAAGTTGACTTTAGAAAAGTAACTCCTTTCCAAACTGTGTATCAAAACATTGCAAGCGACAAGAAAATGGTTGGACAAATAGCTGGCGGATTTTTACCTTATATTTTTATTGCTTTTGGTTTCATTGGTTGCATGTATCCTGCAATTGATTTATTTACAGGCGAAAAAGAACGCGGAACTATTGAAACACTTTTAACAACTCCTGTTGCTCGCTGGCAAATACTATTTGGGAAAATGTTGGTGGTCGTTCTTTCAGGTTTGTTAGCTTCAAGTGCTGCTTTACTAGGATTATTTATTTCTATTGAATTTCTAGAAATAGTTGATAATCAAGAAATAATGAAAATCGTTAACGAAGTTTTGAGTCCGCTATTTATTATATCTATGTTTAGTTTATTGCTTCCATTAACGATATTCTTTGCTGGAGTAATGATTCCAATTGCTGTTTATGCGAAAACATTTAAAGAAGCACAAAGTATTATCACGCCTTTAAATATCGTAATGGTTTTACCAGCAATGGTTGGTTTTTTTCCTGGAATTGAATTGAATTACCTTACGGCTTGTATTCCTGTGGTGAATGTTGTACTTGCCACGAAAGAATTGATTTCAGGAACATTAGAATTTAGTCACCTTGCATTAAGTTTTGCCGTAATGGTGATGCTAGCACTTGCTTCGGTTTTTGTTTCTTACAGGCAGTTTGGAAAAGAGACGAATGTGGTTAGTTAATTTCGGATTGCAGATTAACAGATTGCAGATTACAAATTGCAGATTATCATAATTCAATCTGCAATTTGTAATTTAACAATCCTTAATTATCAACTATTTAACTATAAATTTTTGTGTTACTTTTTTAGTAGAATTTGACGAAGAATATTCAAAAAAGTAAATTCCATTTGCAAAACTACTTGTGTTAATTTTTCCAGTCAAACTAGTTGGAACTACATTTCTTTCTTCCATTGCTTTACCTGAAAGATCAGTGATTCTTATAACGCCATTTTCATTTTGAGCAAGCAATAATTCAAAGTTAATCACACCTTCACTTGGATTTGGATATAGATTTAATGAAGAATTCTGATTTAATTCTAGTACATTTCCAACAGAAGCTTCATGAAACCAAGTATATTTTTTTGGAACACCTAAAGTATCGAATGTTAATTCTGCAATTGCTAATTTTCCTTGGTCAGCGTACCATTGATAGCTAACTGTTGTGTCAAATGATGTTTGAAAAAGTGTCCATGTCGGAGGAAAAACAGCTTGAATCCAAATTGAATCCGCTGAAAACTCAGTTCTTTTTCCACGTAAACTAGTATAAGTAGCAACTGGCGTTGTAATTTGACCCCAAGCATCTGTAGAATCTAAAATCTGAGCTGTTCTTTTAAAACGGACTTGATTAACTAAAGGTGAGATTGAACTTCCATCTAAGGTAACATCTATCACGTAATTATCGGCAAAATTTGAACCATAAGTTCTTGGGAAATTGTGAACTAACAATCCTGTGGTAAAAGGAGCCACAATAGGTGTTCCATTTCCTAATAAATCACCAGCAAATCCAAGGGTATTCATTTGATTTGCATTTTGATCAAAATAGAGGTAGTTAATATTATCGTTAGTCATCGCTAAATTTGCACTTGGGAAATTCGATCCATTTGGTGCATCAGAAGGATTCATTACTTGAGTAGTTTCATCAATAACATAAGTGCTTAATTGTGTAAAATTCCACGTTTGATTCGCACCTGCAGCACCAGGACCACTTAGAACAGTCATTGTATCTGCTTTACGAGTAATAACGTCGCCAACTTGTGACATGTCCGTAACATCAATAGAAATTTGAGCAACAGAAAGGAATGGTGCAAAAAGAACAAAAGGTAAAAAATGTTTCATATAATTGATTTTAGAATGAAGGTAAATGTAAACAAATCAACTGAAATGAAGATGAATTTCAGGAACTTAAAGAAATTATTTTGGTTATCTAACTATATGAAAAAAGCCGTTTTTCTCGCCTTTTTCGTAAGTTAATTTATAATAATAAACTCCATCTTGATGATTAATTCCACTTGTTGTCTTACCATCAAAAGGTACTCCACCACTGACTTGTGTGTAAATTAAATTTCCCCAACGATCAAAGATATTCATTGTGTATTCTTGACAAGTTTTGAAATAATCGTCCAACTCTAAAACGTCATTTGAGTTATCATTATTAGGAGTAAATACATTTGGAAACTCAAAATCATCAAGCGTATAAATATTCAAAATATCAAGTTCAATTTGACTGGCAGGCGATTCACAACCATTTACTGTAACTGTAGCAAAATAATCTCCCATCGAAACAACAGGTGCTTCAAAAGAAAAAGAATCGACTTGTGAAGTGAAATTATTTGGACCCGTCCAATCAAAAGTTCCACCCGCAACAAGTTGTGCTTCAAAAATGGCAAGATCATTTGGACACAAAAGCGGACTATTATTCGATAAAATGGGTGAAGCAGGAATTGGATAAACTATTAAATCATAAATAATAACAGAATCACAACCTAAAGTCGTTTGTAAATCAAATTGATAAATTCCCGTTGCATTTAAGGTTTGTCCATAATATATAAAAGATTCACCCTCACACAAAGTAGTGTCTCTAGTAAATGAATATGCTGGATTTACATTCAGTGTTAGACTCACAATTGAATCACAACCAGCAACCGTTTGAAGATTTAAAAAATAATTTCCAGGTTGATTCAACTGTTGATTTCCAAGTGTGTAAAACTCGTTGGAGCAAATTGTTTCATTCACTGCTAAGTTATAAATTGGATTAACTGTAATTGTTTCAACTGCTGTGTCACTATAGCAACCATCAAACATTAAATAAACCGAATAATCGCCAGTCTGAATTGCTGTTGCATTGGGTATAAGTGTATCAAAATTTGAACTTACAAACCCGTTTGGCCCTGTCCAATAGCAAGTCGCGCCCACAAGGTTATTTGTTGATAAAGCCAACGTATCTCCTGAACATAAAGGCGAATTAAAACTAATATCGGGAGTTGGAACTTGAGCTGGTTGACCGATAATTGTATCTTTTGTAATAATGCATCCTTCGTATGTTTTTATGGAAACTGTAATGTTTCCACCTAAAATATTATTAAAAGTACTGTCTGGAAAGAAGTTAGTACCATTTATTGAATACGTAATTTGATTTCCAACCCCTGATATTGAAAGACTTGCATCTGAATAACCAAAGCAAGTAGCATCCACAATATTTACATCTGTAATTTCAGGTACTAAAATCGTTGTTGCTTCTGTGTCAAAAACAGGTGTTCCTTGTGGTGTCCCATTAAATGCTGCATTTCCTTGAATATTGACATAATCGTTATTCAATTTATAATAAGTTAACAAACCCGTTTGAGTGGTTGGATTTGGTAAATCATTCATATTTGCAAGAATTTGTTGCTGCGTTCGAGTTACATTCCAAATTCTAACTTCATCAATATTTCCACGAAAATGTTCAGAGACACTATTTGAAGATTGTGTTCCAATTGCAGTTATAAGATTGTTTTGAATCATGGTGCCTGTGTGAGCGCTGTCAGCCACCAAGCATCCATTAATATAAAGTCGTATCATTGAACCATCATAGGTTGCAGCAATATGATACCAAGTATTTAATACAATTGGAATGGGATGTATTAGAGCAACGAAGCCAGATGTAGTTGTAATTTGAAAATTAGTTGGTCGTAACAAATAATTTACATTACTTGGATCAGTATGCTTTGATACCAAATTCATATTGCTTGCTACGGGTCTTCTAAACATGGCTTCAACAGTTAAATTTGAACCAGTTGCATCTATATCTCCTGTAGCCACCCATTTTCCACCAGTTCCAACTGTACTAAGCGAATTTTGAGAATAAGTGAAATTACTCGTAAAAAGAAAAGCTACAATAAAACTTAATTTAGAAATTTTTGATAGTAATATATTTGATATCATATAAAATATTGGCACAAAGTGATTTGCAAAAAGTTAATATATTTCCAAATGACACTAAACCTGCTTTAAAAGTTGCTTTTTTAATAAAATTTAATTATCTTACAATATGGAAATAACCAGATTTTGAACCCTCGTTGTAAACTAACTTGTAGTAATAAACACCATCATTCAATTCTGTTCCATCTCCAGTTTTTCCTTCGAATGGATTCTCATTGAATTTATGCGAAAAAACAAGATTTCCCCAACGATTATAGATGAATAATTCAAATTCATAACACGTGTAGAAGTACGATTGAATATCCAATTTGTCATTAATTCCATCATTATCTGGCGTAATTACATTTGGGAAAATGAAATCTTCGAAATTAAAAATATTAGTAATCGTAACTGGAATTGTTGCAGAAGGAGAAATGCAACCATTTACTGTTACTGTGGCGTTGTAAATTCCCATATTAATTGGGAAAGCATTAAAAACAGTATCTTGAGAAAGGGACGCAAAATTATTTGGCCCTGTCCACGTAAAGTTTCCATTTGCTACTGGCGCAGCAGCTAAATTTAATAAGTCTCCAGGGCAATCTAAAGGGCTATTATTTATCAAAGATGGTGCTTCTGGAATTGAATAAATAGTCATAACCAAAGTAACTACTGAATCACAACCATTTGAGCCAATAAGAGTAGCTGAGTAAGAACCAGCGGTTGATATTGATTGACCATTAAAGTTATAACTTAAACCTTGACACATCGCATGCGTAATAGCTGAACTAGTTGTTGGTTTTATTGTCAAATTCAAATAAACGGTTGAATCACAACCATTAGCTGTTTGCAAGGATTGCGAATAATTCCCTGAATTTGTGAGTGTTTGACCAAAGAATGAATAGGATTCTCCTGGGCAAATTGCCACATTTTGAGTTGAACTAAAGACAGGATTCATTATTAAGTTTAGATTCACAATTGAATCACATCCAGCTGCACTTTGAACCGTTTGAGAATAAACTCCCGGGTTAGAAAGTGTTTGACCAAAAAATACATAAGAACCTCCTTGACAAATGGTTTCATTAATTGTTTGTGATAAAATTGGGTTTACTGTTAGATTAAGTGTTATTATTGAATCACAGCCATTTGTAGCTTGAACAGTTACTTGGTGCTGACCTGCTGTCGAGAATACTTGACCACCGACTGTATAACTGCCACCTTGACACACCGATGCATTTATGGTACTTGCAGCGTCTGGTTTAACTGTAACGGTAACTTCATCAGTAACAGGGCATGAAGTTGGGTTACTAACTAAAGTTGTGGTAACAATATAGTTTTGAATAATGTTTGTTGTACCCGTATTTGTTAATGTTACCGTTGGATTTGAGATGTTTGTTTGATTCAAACCAACTGCTGGGGACCAAGAGTAAAGATAATTTTGATTATTAGTTGCTCCAATTTGACCTGAAGAACCACTACAAATTGCAATATCTGAACCAGCATCAGGTGTTGCAATATCAGCATAAATGAATGCATTTTTTATAGAGTGTCTATCGTTTGATCCACCAGTACTTGCTGTGAAACCCATATACCCAACGAAAGAAACAGTGTAGTTAGTACTTAAATATTGTGTTCCATTTACACTAACCGTAATTACACCGCTATTGTAGTTGATGATTGCATGATTGTAGTTATTTGAACGAATAAAATTCAAATTACCACCGGAGTTATTAACTTTCACGATTCCAGCAGCACATTCGTTGTAGCCAATACCATTATAAATTTGAATTTCAGGGTTAGCACCACATCCATTATCATAAGTGTCAAAAACGACTTTAATACCATTTGCTGTTTGTGGAATACCAACACCTCCGCCACTTACAAAACCAGTTGGTGGTACATCTAGAAAACAAAAAGCAATTCCATCGGCTCCATTACCATCATTAATTCTGAAATAAAAATCGACATTCCACTGATAGCAGGTTGATAAATCTATTGGCTGACTGTAGAAAGCTCCGCCACTTGAAGTACCAACATTAT
>CAMDGP010000053.1 GCA_945897765.1 Chitinophaga pinensis | reverse complement strand
TGTTTGAGCATCTGAAATTTTCCAAGTTAGTTTTTCTTTAACAATCAAGGTGTCATTTTCCTTAAAATTGGAGATAGAAACAGTTGGTGAAATCGTGTCAATCTTTACTGAAAAACTTCCTAAAAACTTGGATTCAGCCACTAATTTATTGTTTTCCAACTTTGTACTTAATGCATGATTTCCTACTGAATTCACATTGATGTATTGTTTTTCAATCGGGAAAATAGGATTAGGATTTACACTTACTTTTATTCCCTTTTGGATAGGTGTTGAAGCATCACCAAGCGTCATTTTATCCAAATTTACTACCTTTTTCACAGGTTCATAAAAAGTGAACTTTGGGATTTCGAATTCGATTTTTGGGCCTTTAATTCGATAAGCAGAATCTGGAACAAAATAATCCGTTCGATTGAAAAATGGAGTTGATTTAACTGAATTTTCAGCATTAATAAGTACTTGAAAATTAAAAACAAACGAATTTTGATTTATATCTTTCAAGACAATTTTAATTTTTGAGGTATCTTTTATTTTCAGTGAAACTGCGCCGATTTCTTCCATTTCATAAATCTCCAAAGGATTGTATTTCGTTCGAAACAACTTCTGGAATTTCTTTTTACTTGCTTTATATTCGTTAAAGTCAATGTGACTATTGACATAGCGCGCATCTTCAAACGAAATTCGATTCACTTTCGATTGAAAAATAGTATCGCCATTTTGAAACAACACGTTTTCATACAATCCAAAAGAAGTTCCCTTTTTTCCTATGGGGTCGGAACCACTGACTGCAAAACCCAATTTTGAATCCTTCGGCAAGAAATCAGGAGGCAATACAATTAATTGATTCTGCGTGATAAGACCTTTCTTCGTTTTTGTGATAGTAATCAATTTTGACTTTCCTGGAATCATAAATCCATTTTGGTCAATCGCATAAATTTTAACAGCATTTAAAATAGGTGCTAAAGTATCTTTAACTGAAAAACCATGCTTCAATGGATTCAATGCTACCTCTGATTTTGTGTCGCGAATTTCAAAATGCAAATGTGGGCCAGTTGAGTTACCACTATTCCCAGAATAAGCAATCAATTGACCTTTCTTGACAGGGATTTGATTTTTAGTTAAAGGAATATCCAACTCATTCAAAAAAGATTTATATTGAATCGGTTTAATAAAATCGTTAATTGTTTTAGAAAAAAAAGAGCAATGTGCATAAACAGTGGTTGTTCCGTTCGGATGATCGACATATAAAACTTTGCCATAACCACTTGGAGAAATTCGAATTCTTGAGATAAATCCATCATCAACTGCATACATTGTGATTCCTTCCCTCCCATTTGTTCGAAAATCCAATCCCATATGAAAATGATTCGGACGAATATCACCGAAGGTAGCACTTAATTCAAGTGGAATTCCTAACGGCGAATGTAAACCATTTTCACAAAAAACAATCTGAGTTTTAACTGAATAGGTTATGTGAAAAAAAAGTATCGCTAATTGAAGCTTAAGCATATACAAAGTTATCTTGAAAAAGTTGCAAAATACATACCGAAAACTATTGCTTGTAAACGTAACAATGTTAACTTTGTGAAAAGTCAAAAAATAATGACCGAAAATATTCAAAAAAGTTTTGATAAAATCCTCGAAAAAGTGAAATCCATTCATGGTGCACTTTTAAACGAACGAAAAAATAATTCTGATTTGGAAAACGAAATTCAACAACTGAGAGCATCTAATCTTGAAAAGACCAATAACGTTTTTTCATTAGAAACTGAAGTTGAAACATTACGTTCGGCATTACATTTGGCTCAAAACAAAGTTGTTGAAGTTCCTGTTCAAATTGTTGGAAAACGAGAAGAGGAAATTGATGAACTTGTAAGAGAAATTGAACACTGTATCGAACAGCTTAAGCAATAGAAATGAGTAAAGTTTCATTGAAAATCACAATCGCGGGAAGAACTTATCCTTTAAATGTTTTGGAAACAGAGCAAAATAAAGTATTAAAAGCCGCTGATGATATCAACAAAGCAATTGAATTGTTAAGTAAGAGTTATGCAGTTAAAGATACACAAGACTTGTTAGCGATGTCTGCCTTACAATTGATTACACGAAATGTAGCTCAAAGTAAAACAGAAATTTTAACAATTCCTGCGGATTACACATCTATTGAAGCATCCTTAGAAGCACTTTCTAAGGAAATAGATTCACTCAATTAGTCCTACAATTCGTCCTTTAACAACTGTAAATTATTAATTAAACAGTTGAATATTATGGAAATTATTATCGGTTTATTAGTTGGACTTGTCGGTGGTGGAGTTGCTACTTTCTTATTTCAACAAACAGGGCTCAAAAACAAAAGTCAGAAAATCGTTAAAGACGCTGAGTTGGAGGCTGAGAATATCAAAAAAGAACGAATTCTACAAGCTAAAGAGAAGTACTTAAAATTAAAAGAAGAACACGAAACGACCTCAAAAGATCGTGAGCGAAAAATGCAATCAAATGAAGATCGTTTGAGAGCTAAAGAGAAAACACTTACTCAAAAATTAGAGGAAATCAATCGCAAAGAAAAGGATATAGAAAAGGTTCAATCCGAATTCGAAACTAAACATACAGCGCTTGATATTCGCACACAAGAATTAGATAAAATGCAACAAAAACAAGTTACAGAATTATCTAAAATCAGTGGTTTATCTGCTGAAGATGCTAAAAGTCAGTTAATGGAGGCATTGAAAGACGAAGCAAGAACTGGTGCTATGGCAACCATTAAAGAAATCACCGAAGAAGCAAAATTAAACGCAAATAAAGAAGCAAGAAAAATTGTAATTCAATCGATTCAACGTGTTGCTACAGAACAAGCAATTGAAAATGCCGTATCTGTTTTTAATATCGAATCCGATGAAGTTAAAGGTCGAATTATTGGTCGTGAAGGAAGAAATATTAGAGCTTTAGAGGCTGCAACTGGAGTTGAAATTATTGTGGATGACACTCCCGAAGCAATTATTCTTTCTTGTTTTGACCCAATTAGAAGAGAAATTGCCCGTTTGTCTTTGCATCAATTAGTTTCTGATGGACGTATTCATCCAGCGCGAATTGAAGAAGTTGTTGCGAAAACAAAAAGACAATTAGATGAAGAAATCGCTGAAACAGGTAAAAGAACTTGTATCGACTTAGGTATTCATGGTTTGCATCCAGAATTAATGCGTATGATTGGTAGAATGAAATACCGTTCGTCTTATGGTCAGAATTTATTGCAGCATAGCCGTGAAGTAGCAAATCTTTGTGCGATTATGGCTGCTGAACTTGGATTGAATGTTAAATTAGCAAAAAGAGCTGGTTTATTACATGATATTGGTAAAGTTCCAGATGAAGAGCCAGAATTACCACATGCGATCTTAGGGATGAAAATCGCTGAGAAATTTGGTGAAAAAGGTGACGTTCTTAATGCAATTGGAGCCCACCATGATGAGATTGAAATGACAACCTTAATTTCTCCTATAGTTCAAGTTTGTGATGCCATTTCTGGTGCTCGTCCGGGTGCTCGTCGAGAAATCGTTGAAGCTTACATTAAACGCATCAAAGAATTAGAAAACCTTGCGCTTTCTTACGATGGTGTTCAGAGTGCTTACGCTATTCAAGCTGGTAGAGAATTGCGCGTATTAGTTGAGGCAGAAAAAGTAAGTGACCAACGTTCTGAAGAATTATCGTTTACCATTTCACAACGAATTCAAACAGAAATGACTTATCCAGGACAAGTGAAAGTTACCGTAATTCGTGAAAAACGCGCTGTAAATTACGCTAAGTAATCAGCGAACAAATAGTTATTTGTACTTGTTTTTCATAAAAACCTAATGATACCTTCAACACTTATTGCTGGTCCCTGTAGCGCTGAAACAAGAGAACAGGTCTTACTAACTGCTGAAGGACTTAGTTCGCTTCCATTAGATTATTATCGGGCTGGGATTTGGAAACCAAGAACACGTCCAGGAGAATTTGAAGGAGTTGGAAGTGAAGCAATTCCTTGGTTGCAAGAAGTTAAATCTCAATACGGCCTAAAAATTTGTACAGAAGTTGCAAAAGCAGAACATGTTGAAGCCGTTTTAGAAGCTGGTTTTGATATGATTTGGATTGGAGCACGTTCCACAGCAAATCCTTTTACCGTTCAAGAAATTGCTGATGCATTGCAAGGAGTGGATATTCCTGTAATGGTTAAAAATCCAACAAATCCGGATTTAAAACTTTGGATTGGAGCAATTGAAAGAGTAGAAAAAGCTGGAATTAAATCAATTGCTGCGATACATAGAGGGTTTTCAGTTTACGAAAAAACTCTTTATAGAAACAATCCTAACTGGCAAATTCCAATTGATTTAAAGCAAGAATTACCATTGATTCCGTTGATTTGCGACCCTTCTCACATAGGTGGAAGAGATTATTTATTGTTGGAAATAGCCCAACGTGCTTTTGATTTGAAATACGACGGACTAATGATTGAAACCCATTGTTCGCCAAAAGATGCCTGGACAGATGCTAAACAACAAATAACACCCTCCGATTTAGGTATTCTTTTAAATTCATTAACCGTTCGTGGAAGACAAGAAATAGAAGAAGTAGAAATAATTGAACTCAGATCTCAACTAACTTCAAAAGACGAAGAAATCATCCGGAATTTGAGAGAAAGAATGGATGTTTCAAGATTAATTGGTAGTTATAAAAAAGATAGAAATATTGCTATTCTTCAAAATAGCCAATGGGAAGAATCATTGCGAAAAAATTTAGAAAGAGCAAAAAATGCAGACCTTTCTCCACAGTTTTCAAATGATTTATTTCGACTAATTCATCAAGAATCAATTCGAATTCAAGCTGAAATACTTTTGGATAAGAAAGATGAATAAAACAATTTCTCCATTCAAATACGCCGGAAAAATAAGAGCTAATAGTTCTAAAAGTTTTGCGCAACGTGCTTTTATTTTAGCATTATTAGCAAAAGGTGAAACCATAATTTATAATACTGACGAATCAAAAGATGTGCTTGCCATACAAAATTGTATTCGCCAATTAGGTGCAAAAATTATTGACTTTGAAGAAGGATTAAAAATTATTCCACCGATTAAGAAACAGTTAGAAAATGTCACCTTAAATGTTGGTGAATCAGGTTTAGCCTTAAGAATGTTGGGGATAGTAACAACGCTGTTTTCAACTAATATTTATATTACTGGTGAAGGCTCAATTTTGAATCGGTCTCAAAAACAGTTGATTGAAATATTGGAGCAATTAGGTTTTTCAGTTACCCATCAAAATTACAAGTTACCAATTCAAATTAAAGGACAAATTAGCAATCAAAACTTGATAATTGATGCTAGCGAAGGTTCTCAAGTTATAAGCGGTCTTTTAATCAGTTTACCTTTACTTGAAAAGTCTTCCCAAATTGCCTTAAAAAATAGTTCTAGTAAACCTTATTTAGAAATGACATGCAAAGCCATGATGAACTTTGGATTAATAATCGATCCAAATTGGCACAAACCATTTCCGATTCAAGGAAAACATTCTTATCAAGGTTGTCATTACTTAATTGAAGGTGATTGGAGCGGTGCAGCAAACCATTTAGTTGGAGCAGCAATTTCAGGTCAGGTGCAAATAATTGGACTTAATTCAAATTCTATCCAAGCAGATGCTAAAATCCTTACTATTTTAAAAGAATTTGGTGCTAAAATATCAATAGATAACACAAATGAAAACCAAGAGATTATTACAGTTTCTCAAGGTTCAGTCAAAAATACTTTTGTTTTTGATATAACAGATGCGCCGGATTTGTTTCCAATTCTATCCATTCTTGCATCAGCAGCAGTTGGAAAATCAACTATTACAGGTACGAATCGTTTATTGAATAAGGAATCAAACCGTTTAAATTCTATTTCAGAATTACTAAAAAACTTTTCTGTTCCCTATAAAATAGGAGTAAACGTAATTGAAATCTTTGGAACAGGTAAAATTATTCCAATAGGAATGATCGATACATTTAGCGATCACAGAATCGCTATGGCAGCTGCAATTGGTGCTTGTATCTCTACATCAAAAATTGAATTAAACGGTGTAGATTGCATTAACAAATCTTATCCAAAATTCTTTGAAGATTTACAGATTTAAGTTTCCAATTAAAATTTAATAAAAAAAGCCCAACCTTTCGATTGAGCTTTTCAGTATTTTGAGTTTCTATTAAGCTTCTACTAATTCATCGTAAGCTTCTTGTGAACCAACGATCATTTTTTGGAACTCACGAACTCCTGTACCTGCAGGAATTAAATGTCCAACGATAACGTTTTCTTTTAATCCTTGTAAGTGATCTTCTTTTCCTGAAATCGCAGCTTCGTTCAAGACTTTCGTTGTTTCCTGGAAGGAAGCAGCAGAGATGAATGATTGCGTTTGAAGTGATGCACGTGTAATACCTTGTAACAAAGGAGTTGAAGTAGCAGGAATTGCTTCTCTTGCTTCAATCAATTGTTTGTCTTCACGTTTCAATCTTGAATTCTCATCACGTAAACGACGCACAGAAACTAACTGACCTTTTTTCAATTCAGTTGAGTCACCGATATCTTTAACGAACATCATTCCGTAAAGCGCATCATTTGCTTCCATAATGTCTGCTTTATGAACGGATTGACCTTCTAAGAAACGAGTGTCTCCAGAGTCAATAATTTCAGCTTTCAACATCATCTGACGAACGATTACTTCGAAATGTTTATCGTTGATTTTTACCCCTTGTAAACGGTAAACCTCTTGGATTTCATTTACGATGTACTCTTGTACTTTCGTTGGACCTTCGATATTTAAAATATCATTTGGAGTGATTGCACCATCAGATAATGGTTGACCAGCTCTAACAAAGTCATTTTGCTGTACCAAGATATGTTTTGAAAGGGAAACCAAATATTTTCTCACTTCACCTAATTTAGATGTAATGATAATTTCGCGGTTACCTCTTTTAATTACACCAAAGGCAGCTGTACCATCAATTTCAGAAACAACAGCTGGATTAGATGGGTTACGTGCTTCAAATAATTCTGTTACACGTGGAAGACCACCCGTAATATCCCCTGTTTTACCAGCAAGTCTTGGGATTTTTACCAAGATTTCACCTGCTTCTAACGTATCACCTTCGCTAACAGAAATGTGCGCATTTACTGGAATCGAATATTCACGTAATTTCTCCTTCGTTTTAGGATCTATAATATGAATAGCTGGACTTTTCTTTTTATCTCTCGTTTCGATAATTACTTTCTCCGTAAATCCTGTTTGCTCATCGACTTCTTCACGGAAAGTAATGTTTTCAATAATACCATCAAAAACAACTTTACCTGAAACTTCTGCAACGATTAATGCATTGTATGGATCCCATTTACATATAACGTCTCCTTTTTTGATTTTTGAATTTGCCGTAACAACTAATTCAGAACCGTAAGGAACGTTAGCAGTCATAACAGTAATACCGGTTTTTTCATCAGTAATTTTCAATTCAGCTGAACGTCCAACAACGATTACTTTAATAGTACCATCTGCATTTGTTTTCTCAATCGTTCTTAATTCATCGATTTCGATTCTACCATTTGCTTTCGCTTTCAAGTCAGAAATATCAGCGATGTTAGAAGCTGTACCACCCACGTGGAATGTACGAAGTGTTAACTGTGTTCCTGGCTCACCAATTGATTGAGCAGCAACTACACCAACAGCATCACCACGTTGTGCAAGTCTGTGATTAGATAGATTTCGTCCATAACATTTAGAACAAACTCCTCTTCTCATTTCACAAGTCAATACAGAACGAATCTCTACTTCATCAATTCCTGATTTTTCAATTGTTTTAGCAACATCTTCAGTAATTAATTCTCCAGCAGCAACAACTAATGTTTCAGTTTCAGGAAGATAAACATCATGAACAGAAGTTCTTCCTAAAATACGATCGTATAATGGTTCAACAACCTCGTCATTTTTCTTCAATGCTGTAGCAACGATACCTCTTAATGTTCCACAATCGTTAGAATTGATAACAACATCTTGCGCAACGTCAACTAAACGTCTTGTCAAGTAACCAGCATCTGCCGTTTTCAAAGCTGTATCCGCCAAACCTTTACGAGCACCGTGAGTAGAAATAAAGTATTCCAAAATTGATAATCCTTCCTTAAAGTTAGATAAAATCGGATTTTCAATAATTTCTTGCACAGATGCACCAGATTTTTGCGGTTTAGCCATCAATCCACGCATACCAGATAACTGACGAATTTGTTCTTTAGATCCACGAGCCCCAGAGTCAAACATCATATAAATTGAGTTGAATCCTTGACGGTCAGTTTTCAATTGATCCATCAATGTTGCTGTTAATCTAGAGTTTGTATGTGTCCAGATATCGATGATTTGGTTGTAACGTTCATTGTTTGTAATGAGACCCATGTTATAGTTGCTCATTACTTCTTTAACGTCACCTTCTGCTTTAAGAACTAATTGTTCTTTTTCTTTAGGGATGATAATGTCATCTAAATTGAAAGATAATCCTCCTCTAAATGCCATTTCGTAACCTAATCCTTTGATATCATCCAAGAATTGAGCAGTACGAGATGTTCCACATACTTTCAATACTTCACCGATAATATCTCTCAATGCTTTCTTTGTCAATACATCATTGATGTAACCAACTTCTCTTGGCACTTTTTCATTGAATAATACACGTCCACAAGTAGTCTCTATGATCATCAATTCAGGAATTCCCTCTTTGTTTAAATCATAAGATTTTACTTTTAAATGTGCATGTAAGTCTAATTTTTTCTCATTGTAGGCAATGATTACTTCAGTTGGCGAATAAAAAGTACTTCCTTCACCTTTTACGATTTCAGATTCTGTACTTTTTTTACCTTTTGTAATGTAATATAAACCTAAAACCATGTCTTGAGAAGGTACAGCAATCGGAGCACCATTCGCAGGATTCAAAATATTATGAGAAGCTAACATTAGCATTTGTGCTTCCAAAATTGCAGCGTTACCTAAAGGTAAATGAACCGCCATTTGGTCACCATCGAAATCGGCGTTGAATGCTGTCGTAACAAGTGGATGTAAACGAATAGCTTTTCCTTCGATTAATTTAGGTTGGAAAGCTTGAATACCAAGTCTGTGTAATGTAGGGGCACGGTTTAATAAAACGGGATGTCCTTTTAATACATTTTCTAAAATATCCCAAACTACTGGCTCTTTACGATCAACAATTTTCTTTGCAGATTTAACTGTTTTAACGATACCACGCTCAATCATTTTGCGAATGATAAACGGTTTGTATAGTTCAGCAGCCATATCTTTTGGTAAACCACATTCGTGTAATTTCAAATCTGGTCCGACAACAATTACTGAACGTGCTGAATAATCCACACGTTTACCCAATAAGTTTTGACGGAAACGACCTTGCTTACCTTTCAATGAATCTGAAAGTGATTTTAAAGCTCTGTTAGATTCCGTTTTAACTGCACTCGATTTTCTTGAATTATCAAACAATGAATCCACAGATTCTTGCAACATACGTTTCTCATTACGCAAGATTACCTCAGGCGCTTTGATTTCGATTAATCTTTTCAAACGGTTATTACGAATAATTACGCGTCTATACAAGTCATTCAAATCCGAAGTTGCAAAACGACCTCCATCAAGTGGAACCAAAGGACGCAATTCAGGCGGGATAACTGGCACAACTTTAACTATCATCCATTCTGGACGGTTGTCAATACGTTTTTGAGAATCCTTCATTGCTTCCACAACTTGTAATCTCTTCAACGCTTCGTGTTTTCTTTGAACAGAAGTTTCATGTTCCGCTTGATCTCTCAATGCATAGGATAAATCTTCTAATTTCAATCCTTTTAGCAAATCATAAAGTGCTTCTGCACCCATTTTTGCAATAAATTTATTCGGATCTGAATCATCTAAATATTGATTGTCCTTCATTGCAGGATTGTCAATAATATCTAGATATTCTTCCTCAGCAAGGAAATCCATTTTCTTGAGAGTCAAACCTTCTACTTCAGCAGTTGCACCAACTTGGATTACAACATATCTTTCGTAATAAATTATTTGATCCAATTTTTTAGTTGGTAAACCTAATAAGTAACCAATTTTGTTTGGTAAAGAACGGAAATACCAGATATGCGCAACAGGAACAACTAATGAAATGTGTCCCATTCGCTCTCTTCGTACTTTTTTCTCAGTTACTTCAACACCACAACGGTCACAAACGATTCCTTTGTAACGGATTCTTTTGTATTTACCACAGTGACATTCGTAATCTTTTACTGGTCCAAAAATACGCTCACAAAATAAACCATCACGTTCTGGTTTATAAGTTCGGTAATTAATTGTTTCAGGTTTCAATACTTCACCACTTGAATTCTCCAGAATAATTTCTGGAGAAGCCAAGGAAATAGTGATTTTATTGAAGCTACTTTGTTTTTTTGGTGTTTCTTTTTTGAAAGCCATTTTTTATAACGATTTCGTTTACTAATTCAATTAATCCATGCTTACATTCAAGCAAAGTCCTCTCAACTCATGTAACAATACATTGAAAGATTCAGGAATTCCTGGTTCAGGAATATTATCACCTTTCACGATTGCTTCGTAAGCTTTTGCACGACCTGTAACATCATCAGATTTTACAGTCAAGATTTCTTGTAGGATGTTAGCTGCACCGAATGCTTCTAATGCCCAAACCTCCATCT
>CAMDGP010000052.1 GCA_945897765.1 Chitinophaga pinensis | reverse complement strand
TTTGGCTGTTTAGATTTTCAAATCGTTGCCATTTCTCTTTATTTTCCTGAATAAATTTAGTTTCCTTCATTGATTGAAGTAAAAATAAGGAAAATAAAACAATGAAATCGCAGTTCGAAAGTTAAATAGAAAAAATGATGATTAGTTGGGAAGCTTTACCTAAAAAAGGACTTCGTTAATTCTGAAAGATTTTGTGAAATGTAAACAAAGTTACTTTGACTATTTTCATATCACAAATTATTATTATTAAAAACTTTATAAAACAAAAAAGAGTTGCCAAAACTGACAACTCTTTTCTTTGTAGCGAGGGCCCGACTCGAACGGACGACCTTCGGGTTATGAGCCCGACGAGCTACCAACTGCTCCACCTCGCAATATATCTTTTTTGCTCAACTCGAACTGACGTCAGTCCGTCAACCGACGGACGGATATGAGCCCGACGTTCGTCAGCTGACGAACCACCTCGCAATATATCGTTAAATTAATTTTTCTATTTTAAGATTTCGTTAAATCTTTTCCCGATTGGGAGTACAAAGATAGGTATTTTATCCTTATCTACAAGTATATTTTAACAATCTTTTAATTTATCGTACTTCTGGGCCAGCGTCGAAGACCTTTTCTGGAGTTAAGAAACTCAATTCACCTGCTTCATTTTCAGCCATTAGTATCATTCCTTGTGATTCAATTCCTCTGATTTTTCGAGGCGCTAAATTCAATAAAACTAAAACTGTTTTACCAATTACAGCCTCAGGTTGGTAATGTTCAGCTATTCCAGAAACAATTGTTCGTTCATCAACACCGGTTTTCACAGTCAATTTCAATAATTTGTCTGCTTTCTCTACTTTCTCTGCATGAAGAATCGTACCCAAACGCATGTCTAATTTTGAGAAATCGTCGAAACTAATTGCTTCTTTAATTGGAGGAAAATCACTTAGAACTTCATTCGTGTTATGCAATTTTTGTACTTCCGTATCAACTAATTCATCTTCAATTTTTTTGAATAAGATTTCAGAAACTCCAATTAAATTTCCAGTTTGCATCAAGTTTGGATTACCTAAATCACTCCAAGAATTTGCTGAGAAATTCAACATCTTTTGAAGTTTCAAAGCTGTATCTGGTAAAAATGGTAAGGTTGCAATGGATAAATTGGCAGTGATTTGCAACGCAACATACATAATCGTTTTCACGCGTTCTGGATCCGTTTTCACAACTTTCCAAGGCTCTTGCTCTGCTAAGTATTTATTTCCAAGGCGAGCCAGATTCATCATTTCTGCTTGTGCTTCACGTAATTTGTAAGCATAAATCAATTTTGAAATACGTTCAGGAATCGTTTTTAATTCTGCTAAAACTGCTTCGTCTGTTGAAGTATATTCATTCGGTGCAGGAACAACTCCTTCGTAATATTTTTGAGTTAGAACCAATGTTCTGTTTACGAAATTCCCATAAATATCAGCCAATTCACTATTCACACGTGTTTGAAATTCCTTCCATGTAAATTCTGAATCTTTATTTTCTGGTGCAATCGCTGTTAAAACATATTTCAGCTCGTCAATTTTGTCTGGATAAGCTGCAATATATTCATGTAACCAAACAGCCCAATTTCTTGAAGTGGAGAATTTATCACCTTCTAAATTCAAAAACTCGTATGCAGGAACATTGTCTGGAAGAATGAAATCTCCATGATCTTTCAATAAAATCGGGAAAATAATCGCGTGGAATACAATGTTATCTTTTCCAATAAAATGAACTAGTTTTCTATCTTGAGCTTCGGTTTTACACCAGTAATCTTTCCAGTTTTTACCATTGTCTAAAGCCCATTGTTTCGTTGCGGAAATGTAACCAATTGGCGCATCCAACCACACATAAAGTACTTTTCCTTCAGCATTTGGCAATGGAACTTTCACTCCCCAATCCAAATCGCGTGTCATTGCACGAGGTCTCAAACCTCCATTTATCCAAGACATACATTGGCCAATCACTTGATTTCTCCAAGCCTTTGGATCGTGTTGTTGTTCGCCGTCTAAAATTCCTTTTTCAATCCACTCTTTCAACCATGTTTCGTGTTGATCCATTGGTAAATACCAGTGAGAAGTGGTTCTTAAAACGGGAGATTTTCCACTTAAAGTCGAGATTGGATTGATTAAATCTGTTGGACTTAAATCGCTACCACATTTCTCACATTGGTCTCCATAAGCGGATGGATTCGAACATTTTGGACATTGACCTGTGATGTATCTATCTGCTAAAAATTGATTGTATTCCTCGTCGTAATATTGTTCGGACGTTTCTTCGATGAACTTTCCGTTTTCGTATAATTTCTTGAAAAAATCAGCTGATGTTTCGTGATGAATAGGAGCTGAAGTACGGTGAAAAATATCAAAATCGATATTGAAATCTTTGAACGCATCACGAATTAAAACGTGGTATTTATCTACAATTTCTTGCGGAGTAATTCCTTCTTTTTTCGCACGCAAAGTAATCGCAGCGCCGTGTTCGTCACTTCCACAAATAAAGGCAACGTCGTGGTCATTCATTTTAAGAAATCGCACAAAAATATCGGCAGGTAAATAAACTCCTGCTACGTGTCCTAAATGTAAAGGGCCATTTGCGTAAGGCAAGGCTGCTGTAACTGTGTATGCTGCTTTTTTCATCGTTTTGCAAAGATAACAATTCAGTAAAACAAAAAGGGCCGACCTAAGCCGACCCTTTGAAATAGATTTAAAAAATCTTATTTTTTAGTCACTTTGAATTGAGAAGTTTTACCATTCTCTAAAGCAACATTAAATATATAAATACCAGCGTTTAATGAAGCGATATTAACATTTGCTTTTCCACCGTTTAATGTAACAGCATTTGAAATTACAACTTTACCAGCGATATCAGTAACTGTTAGGTTCGCAACTCCTTCTCCATCGATAGAAATTGTAACTGCATCTGATGCAGGGTTAGGATAAGCATTTCCGTCAACTGAAGAATTTTCACCTAAACCAATTGTTGCAACATCAATCATTTTAACGCCCAATGAATTTGGAATATCAGCACCAAAACCTGTAGCAAAGTAAGTACCATCACTTTCACCTGGGCTTGTTGGTTGCAAATAGTAATCTGAATTCCAAGTGTAATTAGTTGAACCCTCATGTCCTAAAAATACTTCAATGTTAGTTGTTTGAGCACATGCTAAATATCTTTGATTATTTTCTAAAGCAACTGCTGTATTGTATTGAGCATATACAGTTTCATTTTGTAAGTCAGATGGGAAATAGTAGAATCCGGAAGCAATTTCAGTTAACGAATTAAATCCAAAAGCAGCATCGTTTAGATCTGTAAAAGCATCCTCCCATTTGTAAAGGTATAATGCGATTTCTTCACCTGCTAATGATGCAGTATTATTAGTTGCAGCAAAATATACACCAGCAGCACCAACTCTAGAAGCATTAGGGTTATCAATCACAGTACAAATTGAGAAAGTGTTAAGATTGTCTCCTGGTCTATAAAATAATGTAGGATTAGGAAGATTCGTTGTCGCATCCAATTGAGCATAAGCATAAATATCTTCGTTAATTGTGAATGTTGAGGAAATTGAATTATCACTATCGTACTCATCAGCTATACCATCCAAAGAAATTGTATAAGTTAATGTGTATTTTCCAGCAGGGTAACTTGAAAGTGAAAATTGAGGAAAGTTAGATGCTTGTGATGGATCAACATCAACACTGTCTGTTGTAGCAATGCTTAAACCTGTTACAGTATTGTCATAAACTGTGCTTCCAGAAGGGCCAACAACTTTAGCATTGATACTTACGTTAGCTTGCGCATTGCTTCCTGGGTTGTAAACTCTTGCACCTATTTCGAAGTTGAATTCCGTACCACTTTGAGCTAATAATGCAGGAACTGCACCTAGTTTAGGGATTAATGCAGCATTTCTTGAAAGTGCAATGTCATTTGCGAATAAACCTGTTTTGTTACCCATAAAAACAACAACTGATTCAGTTTGCATTGCTTCTACCAATAGTGCACCATCTGCTAAAGAAATCATTACCACTGGAATGGTTACGTTAGCACCTTGTGCACCACCACCCATTGCAATAATGTCAGCATCACGGTTGATGATAATGACACCTACAGCTCCAGCTTCTTGCGCATTAAATGCTTTTGAACCAAATTCACAAGCTCCGTTTAAAGGAATGCTTCCTCCACCATCACCTCTGTAAACAACCGCTATTTTACCTGCAAGGCTATTTGGTGTTAGTGGATTACAACCTGAAGCGGAAAGAGGATTACCTTGAGCATTTAAGCCTGTAGTTCCATCATTAGCCATTGCAAGTGTATCTTGAACAAAAGTACCTGGAATGTTAAAATCTGGGGTTCCCCAAGCGCCTGGCTCAGCCCATGTAAACGTGTAATTTGCTACAATTGAATTTGGTGATACACCAGCAACAATTACTTGGGCGCTTGACCAATAAGCCAAAGCGACTACGGATAAGGAAAGTAATAATTTTTTCATATGAATTTTGATTATAGTTTACACAAATTTAAAACAATAATCGAAAAACAATACAAAAAAAACTATTTAAATAATTGAATTACATAATAGAAAATAGCTGCTAGAGCTGCACTCACAGGAATGGTTAAAATCCAAGCCCAAAGTAAATTGATGGTTACCCCCCAACGAACAGCACTTAAGCGTTTCGTTGCACCAACACCAATGATTGAACCTGTAATTGTATGAGTTGTAGAAACTGGAATTCCAAATTGAGAAACGGTAAATAAGGTTAAAGCTCCTGCTGTCTCAGCACAAACACCTTCAAGTGGTGTAACTTTTGTGATTTTGGTTCCCATTGTATTCACGATTTTCCAACCGCCCATTAGGGTTCCTAAACCAATCATTAAGTAGCAGCCAAAGGCAATCCAGAAAGGCATTGTTTCCGATTGAACTTTTGTTTTGATCTTAAATCCGTCTTTCAAATGACCATCTTTTTCAACATATTCTCCAAAGATGGAAGCATACTTGTAATTCTTATTTAATACATGGTCATTAAAAATAGTATCGTTTGTTTTTGAATCACAAAGTGCGTCGCCAAAGGTATAAACTTCAATTTTTTCTACTTCTTTTTCAATCCTTTGTAATTCAGGAATTGATAAATTTTTGTAGTTAGGGTTTAATTTTCCTTTTTTATTGTAAACCACTACATGTGAGTTTGCATCAACTATTGCTTTGTGTTCAGTATAAAATAAATGACCATCAATTTCAATAACTTCTGGTTTAAATTTTTCTAATTTACCTTCTTTATTATCATATTCAATTTGCATTAACTCCGTGATTTGAAGTTGCTTTGGAATCGGGCTATCCAATTTTCCTTCTCGACCTAAATTTCCGTATACCAATAATGCGGCACAAATAATACCCATTACTTTTTGTGAATCTGCTCCACCATGACCTAAAGAAAAGGCCGCTGAAGAAAGTAACTGTAGTCTTTTGTGCATGTTTGCTTCTTTCAAAGCAGAAGGTTTTTTCCCGTATTTGATTTCAAACCAAATGTAAACTATTATGAATACTGAAATCATACCTGCAACGATGTAAAGCATAATTGGCTTCATGTCTATGTAAGTAATCATGTATTCCATAAATGCTATTGTAATAGCTGAAAGTATCACAATGACTAACATTTTTTTCCAGAAAGAACGGGCAATGGTCACAACTGCAATAAGGTAGGCTATGAATCCACCGATCAAAGGGGCAAGAAAAATGAACAAAATAACTTTAATGATTTCACCTGTGCTAATAACATCAAAGCCTGCATGAGCCACTGCAGCACCAGCAAAACCGCCAATTAAAGTATGAGAAGAAGAGGAAGGGATTCCTAACCACCACGTCAATAAATTCCAGAATGTCGCAGCAAGCAAGCCAGCAAGAATCACCCAAAGGTCAATGAAATTATTGTCAACGGTTTTTGCAACCGTATTTCCAACACTCATATCAAAGACCCAGAAAGCTATAATATTAAAAGTTGCTGCCCAAATAACGGCCTGAAAAGGAGTTAGAACTTTTGTTGAAACGACAGTTGCAATGGAATTTGCTGCATCATGAAATCCGTTTACTAAATCAAATAAAAGTGCAATAACTATTACTGTAACCAATAAATAAAACATAGAAACTGAATTAAGATTTACAATTAAGCGTATTTCACAACGATCGATTCAATTACGTTACCAGCATCTTCACATTTGTCGGTTGCTATTTCCATCACTTGATAAATCTCTCTTCTTTTTATTAATTCTTTCGCGTCAACATCTGATTCAAATAAACGCTCAATGCTCATGTCGAAAATGTCGTCCGCACTATTTTCAATACTGTTAATTTTAATAACACATTCAATGATTTTCTGCGTGTTTTTTAGATTACGTAATTCCATTACTGCATCTTTAACTGCTGCAACAGCTTCTTTAATTGCTTCTGCTGTTTTTTGAATTCCTTGATCAGAAATTGGATCAATTTTGTAGAAGTTAATTTTTTTAGCTGCCGAGTAAATGTAATCTGCAATATCATCTAGTGCTGAAGCCAAAGCATGAATGTCCTCTCTATCAAAAGGAGTAATAAAATTTCTACCTAATTCTATAAAAATTTTGTGTGTTACATCATCATTTTTGTGTTCGATATTTTCCATTTCTTTTATCAAAACACCACGTTTATTGAATTCAGGTTCATTTACCACTTGCACTAATTTCTTAGCAATATCTTGTAAATTATCACTCGCCTCTTCAAAAAGGTTATAAAACACTTTATCTTTAGGTAAAAAGTAACTTAGAATTCCCGCCATAATATTATTTTTAATACAAATTTAAGAGCATCTCTGTTTGATTGTGTTTCAGAGGTTATTGTTAACGTAATAATAACATTGAATTTCTAAATTAAATGAATACAAATTTGGATTTATTTCTTTAGATTTTTTCAACTTCATAAAAAAAACCCAAGCTAAAAACATAGTGATCGATTGTATAAAGATTCAATTGCTAATAATTCTAATCATTTAACGGTGCTTCAAAGAACATTTCAATTTATCTGCTGTTTCTTACTTTATTGCTAATTTTACAACGCTTTTTACTAAACAGAAAATGATAGAAACAGACATAATTATTATCGGTGCAGGTCCCGTTGGCTTGTTTACCGTTTTTGAGGCAGGACTTTTAAAATTGAAATGCCATTTAATTGATTCACTTCCTCAACCTGGTGGGCAATGTTCAGAGATTTATCCTAAAAAACCAATTTATGATATCCCTGGTTTTCCAACTGTGCTTGCAGGGGAATTGATTGACAATTTAATGGAACAAGCTGCTCCTTTCAAACCAGGATTTACTTTGGGTGAAGCAGCACTTTCTATTGATAAAACAGAGGATAATAAATTTATTGTTACCACAGTAAAAGGAACGCAGCATATTGCTCCAATAGTAATGATAGCTGGTGGTTTGGGCGTATTTGAACCAAGAAAACCACCTATCGAAAACATTGAAGCATTTGAAGATAAAGGGATTGAATACATCATTAAAGACCCAGAAATTTACCGCAATAAAACGTGTGTTATTGCTGGAGGGGGCGATTCTGCTTTAGATTGGTCGTATTATTTGGTAGAGCGTAAAATTGCCAAAGAAGTAATTCTAGTTCACAGAAGTAGTTCGTTTAGAGGACATCTGGATTCTGTTCAAAAAGTGATTGACATGGCTGAAAAAGGAACGATTCGCTTGATTACAGAAGCTGAAGTAACTGGTTTAGGTGGTGATGGGAAATTGGAATTCGTATCTGTTACCCATCAAAAGGATGGTGAAATTAAAGTGGAGGCGGATCATTTTATCCCATTGTTTGGATTGAAACCAATTCTAGGACCTATTTCAAATTGGGGATTAGAAATCGAGAAAAACGCCATCAAAGTTGATACACTAGATTATTCAACTAATATCCCTGGAATTTATGCAATTGGTGATGTAAATACCTATGAAAACAAATTGAAATTAATTTTATGTGGATTCCACGAAGGGACTTTAGCTGTTCAATCTGCATTTGCACGTATTCATCCAGAGAAGAAAAATGTACTAAAATATACAACTGTAAACGGAGTTCAAGGTTTTTAGTTGATTTTAATATACTTTAAGGTGTGATGAAATAATTTTGTCACACTTTTTTTATTAACTTGATTTCTATTTTTGATTCAAGTTTTATTGTAAACTTTGGTTCTCATTAAGATTAAGTCAAAAATCTAAACAAAATTTGAGCTATAAAATGGATTACCTAGATCAATTAGAAGCAGAAGCAATTTACATCATGCGAGAAGTTGCAGGTCAATTTGAACGTCCTGCTCTGCTTTTTAGTGGTGGAAAAGACAGTATTTGTTTGATACATCTTGCTTTAAAAGCGTTTCGCCCGGGGAAATTTCCGTTTCCTTTGGTTCATATTGACACAGGACATAATTTTCAAGAAGCACTTGATTTTCGCGATGCGTTGGCAGAGAAAATAGGAGAGAAACTAATCGTACGAAAAGTAGAAGATACTATCCGTGAACGAAAATTAGTGGATGGAAAAGGAAAATTTCCTAGCAGAAATGGATTGCAGACTTACACTTTATTAGATACAGTCGAAGAATTTGAATTCGATGCATGTATTGGTGGTGCACGTCGCGATGAGGAAAAGGCCCGAGCAAAAGAACGTATTTTTTCTGTAAGAGATGAATTTGGTCAATGGGATCCTAAAAAACAACGCCCTGAATTGTGGAATATTTACAATGGAAAAATTGATAAAGGTGAAAATGTACGTGTTTTCCCGATTTCCAATTGGACAGAATTAGATGTTTGGAATTATATCAAACGAGAAAATATTACCTTGCCTTCAATTTATTTCACACACGAACGCGAGTGTATTCTAACACCTCAAGGTCAATTGATGAATACCAATGAATTTGTGACCATTGAACCTGAAGATGTGGTTGTAAAAAGAAATGTTCGCTACCGCACAGTTGGTGACATGACATGCACAGCTGCGGTTGAATCTACAGCTTACACTGTTGACGACATTATTAAAGAAATTAAAGAAACAAAAATATCAGAAAGAGGTGCAACCAGAATGGACGACACACTTAGCGAAGCAGCTATGGAAGACCGAAAAAAAGGGGGATACTTTTAAGTAAAGAATTAAAAGTTAAGAGTTTAAAGTGAAAAAAAGAACCTAACTATTTACTCTTCACTGAAAAAAACTGAGATATAATAAAGTGAAAAATTAAAAGTTAAGAGTTGAAAGTTGAAAAAACATTAAACTCACTTTTAACTCTTAACTCTTCACTTTTAACTAAGAAAAAATGGAACTACTAAGATTTTTTACAGCAGGGAACGTTGACGATGGTAAAAGCACATTGATTGGACGTTTATTATTCGATAGCAATTCAATATCTACGGATATCATTGATACCTTGACAAAACAAAGCAAAGCGAAAGCTGAAAATGCCGACATTGATTTAGCATTGTTGACCGATGGATTGCGTGCTGAACGTGAACAAGGAATCACAATTGATGTTGCATATAAATATTTCGTAACAGATAAACGCAAATACATCATAGCAGACACACCCGGGCATGCACAATATACACGCAATATGTTCACTGGTGCGTCTAATACCGATTTGGCAATCATTTTAATAGATGCAAGAAACGGAATCACCGATCAAACAAAACGTCACAGTATCATTTCAAGCATATTAGGAATTCCTCATGTGTTGATTTGTGTCAATAAAATGGATTTAAAAAACTACGATCAAGCTGTTTTTGAATCAATTAGAAAAGATTATTTGGCGTTTGCACAACCACTGGGTTTGAAGAAAATTTCCTTTATTCCAGTAAGTGCACTAACAGGTGAAAATGTAGTTAATAAATCTGATAATTTCTCTTGGTACACAGATGAAACTTTATTCGATTTCTTAGAAAATGTTGAAATTCCTCAAGAGGAAGCAAATAATGAAACGCGTTTCCAAGTGCAATATGTTATTCGACCACAAACACAAGAATTGCATGATTACAGAGGATATGCAGGCGCTTTGTTAAGTGGTAAAATTCAAAAAGGTGATAAAGTACGTGTTTTCCCAATTGATGCTTTAACCACCGTTGAGAAAATTGAAAAGTTTGAATCAGAAGTAGAATCAGCTGAGGCAGGTGAACCAATTATTTTGCATTTATCAGATGATTTAGACATTAGCCGAGGTAGTACTTTTGTGCTTGATAACGAACGACCAGAAACAGCTAATGAAATTGATGCTACTATTTGCTGGATGGACAATAAACCTTTCCAAAAAGGACAAAAATTGTTGTTTCAGCAAAATAGTTTTAGAGCCAAAGCTGTCATTAAATCTATTGAAGGAAGAATTGATATCCACACCTTAGATTCAACGGAAGAAACAGACGAAATCCACTTGAACGAATTTTGCAAAGTGAACATTAAAACAGCTGAATTGGTAAGTTTTGATTCTTATACGAAAAACCGAAAAACGGGAGCATTCATTTTAATCAATGAAAACACCAATAATACAGTTGCTGCAGGAGTGATTGGTTAGCATTTGAAGTTAGTTTGTTGAAGTCCAAATCTCCCAACTTTTTAGTGCTTGTTCTTTCAACATACTCTCACCATTGAGGATTGTTGCACCATTTTTTTCGGATTCAACTAGGAATTTCGTTTTAGCAGGATTGTAAATTAAGTCGATTACTAAATGATCTGGACTTAAAAATTGAAAAGGGAATTCAACACATTCATC
>CAMDGP010000051.1 GCA_945897765.1 Chitinophaga pinensis | reverse complement strand
AGCGACACACTTTATTTCGCAAGCAATGGTCACGGAGGTGAAGGAGATTGCGATATTTTCTATTCCGTTAAAAAATCAGGTTGGAGCGATTGGTCAACACCTGTAAATATGGGGAATAAAATCAATTCGCCAAATTTCGATGCTTATTTAGTCAAATACGGAAAAACCTATTATTGGTCGAGTAACAGAAATGCGAAAGAATCGGATATTTATTTCACGGAACAATTAAAGCCTCCAGCATTAGAAATTTCAGAAACTCACGCAAATATTACAGCCTTTGGTGGAAGTGATGGAACAATCGATGTAGCTGTAAAAAGTGGCGTTGCTCCATATAATTTCACTTGGTCGAATGGAAAAAATGTAGAAGATTTAGCGCAATTAAAACGAGGAAATTATTCCATAACAGTTACGGATGCAATTGGTCAGCAAAAATCATTAGAAATAGAATTAACAGAACCAGCACTAGTTGTGCAAAAAATAATTCGTTTACCCGAAGTTCGATACACACTTGGTTCTTGGGATTTCGTGAATGATGCCACAATCAAATCGACCGATTCTTTAGATAAGGTGGCACAATTGCTAACAGAATATCCAGGAATGCAGCTGGAATTAATTTCTCACACAGATGCGCGTGGCGATGATAAGAAAAATAAATTACTTTCTGAAAATAGAGCTAAAGCAGTTTACAAATATTTAGTTGAAACAAAAGGGATTGATTCGCGCAGATTAGTACCAGTTGGAAATGGGGAAATGGAACCTGCTAAATGGATGGATGATGCTGGCATTGAAACAGTTTTAACAGAAGTTTACATCAATCAGTTTAAAATAACCGATAAAGAAAAGTTTGAACGTTTACATCAATTAAATAGAAGAACAGAAGGAAAAGTAATCGGTTTGGACTTTAATCCAGAAACAGCACCACAAGCACCGAAAGAATACCTTATCTTTAACAAAAAATAGAAAATGGATTTGTTGAATCTCATTTTTCGCTTAGGCGTACTGTTTGCTATCTACGGATTTCTTTGGTTTTTCATCGATTTAGGTTTGTCTTTTTTACGTGCTGGACGACCAAAAACAATCGTTGAAAACTACCTTATTAAATCTGTAAAATACTTGTTTTTAGTGAACGTAACTTTCTTGTTTTGTTTGGATTTAAACCAAAATAATGTTTCTTTTTATAATGTAATGCCAAGTGCAATCGTTTTGGTGACTTATTTTATCGGTAAACTTCAACAGCAACAGCACCGCATACAACTTTTCGGACAAATAAATGCACAAATCCCACAAACGAATGATTTTAATTTAAAAACCGAAATCATTTTAATAGTTGCGTCGATAGCCTTATTCATTGGATTTTTGTTCTTTCCGCAATATGCAAGTAACAACATTGCAAATTGGTTTAAATCAAGCATTTTAGACATTGAATCAACGGTAATAATTGGCTTTATCTTTAAAATTATTGGTTTCTTCTTTTTGCTTGGAATGATTCTAAAAATGATAAATGCTATCAATTACATTATTTCTGGAAAACCAGTCGTTGATATTAAAACAAATTTCAAATCGAATTCAAAAAAAGACGAAGACAAATTTGATGATTTTGAAGAAATAAACTAAAACGTAAACTCATGGATGAAAAAGAATTAATAGAATTATCAGACGAACTTGTTCAAGGTTTGACGAAATTATCCTTGGGTGAAAAACCTGGGTTTTTGGCAGGTTCTGTTTACAAGAAATTGAGTAATCATTCACAATTTGAAGCGATAAAACAATGCTACATTGACCATTTGACAGAGTTTAAAGGTTCGTATGAAAATGCATTTGAGTTAAAAAAACTAACTGATTTCAGGTATAAAATCGTTGAGTTGTTCAACGCGTAAAAGCAAGTTTAATATGAATTTTTCCTTCGGAAAAGAATATAAATTGTGCAGCCACAATCTAATTGACAGTCTTTTTAAAGAAGGTAAAAAAGTTAAAGAATATCCGCTTACTATCATTTATTCACCAACCGGATTAGACTTTTCAACGAGCTTTCAAATTTTAATTTCCGTGCCAAAACGACTATTCAAAAAAGCACACGATCGCAATTATATCAAACGTTGTATTCGTGAAGTGGTGCGAAAAAATAAGCAAGAACTCGAAACGCAACTTGAAAGTAACAATAAGAAACTTATTTTTGCCGTTGTTTACACGTCTAAAGAACAACTGACCTTTTCACAATTGGAACAAAAATTGGTTAAAGCCATTGGCAAATTAACTATACAAATAAATCAAAATGATAAAAACTAAAAGGTTAATCCTTCTCTCCTCCATTGCTTTTCTTTTCAATGCAACAACTTCATGGACTCAATCTAATGGATTTGAGGTCTTAAAAAACCTAGAAATCATGGATCAAATCTACGAGCATTTGGATTTATATTTCGTGGATGAACCTCAGAATGGAAAACTTTCCAAAACCGGAATTGATGCCATGTTGAAGGAATTAGATCCCTACACGGTTTATTATCACGAATCAAATATTGAAGATTACCGATTGATGACAACAGGACAATATGGTGGTGTTGGTGCATTGGTTCGTCGCATGGGTGATGATACTTTTTTCGCAGAACCTTATGAAGGAAATCCTGCCCAAAAATCAGGAATCAAAGCGGGTGATAAAATCGTATCTATTGATGGGAAAAATATGCATAAAAAATCAACAGATGAGGTTTCTAGCGCATTGAAAGGACCAAAAGGAACAACGATTAAAGTAGAAGTTGATCGCAAAGGAGAAGGAATTAAAGTGATTGATATTACGAGAGATGAAATTAAGATTCCTGATGTGCCGTATTCAGGGATTTTGGAGAATAAAATTGGCTACGTAAAATTAAATAGCTTCACACAAACAGCAGCATCGGATGTGAAGTCAGCAATCGAGAAAATGAAAGGTGAAGGAATGGAAAAATTAATTCTTGACCTGCGCGGAAATGGCGGTGGTTTGTTGATTGAAGCAGTTAAAATCGTGAATTTCTTTGTGCCTCAAAATACAGTTGTTGTAACCACGAAAGGACGTGTGAAAGAAGAAAATCGTGTGTATAAAACATTAGAAGAACCAATTACTGAAAACATAAAATTAGTAGTGTTGATCGATGATGGTTCTGCTTCAGCAAGTGAAATTGTTGCTGGAAGTTTACAAGATTTAGATCGCGCAGTGGTTATTGGTCAAACGAGCTACGGTAAAGGATTGGTACAAAGAACGTATGATTTGAAATACGGTTCAAAAGTAAAAATCACAATTGCAAAATATTACACTCCTTCTGGAAGATGCGTGCAGCGATTGGAATATTACGACAAAGAAAATGGAAGTAAACCTAAAGAAGTTCCAGATTCCTTATTGAAAACGTTCCAAACAAAAGGCGGAAGAAAAGTAATTGATGGGAGAGGAATTGAGCCTGATATTGCAACAGATTTAGAGGATTTAAGTCGTTTAGCGGGAATGTTGTTGACTGGAAATCACATTTTCAATTATGCGACCGATTATGCAATTAAGAACAAAACAATTGCGGAAGCCGGAACTTTCAAACTTTCGGATGCAGAATTTAATGAATTCAAAGCTTACGTTTTAGCTCAAGATTTTAAGTACAATACAGCATCAGAAGAAATGCTGAAGAAAGTGAAAGAAACAGCAGAAAAAGAAGGTTATTTCGAAGATGTAAAGTCGGAATACGATCAAATGCTGACAAAATTAACGCCTTCAAAGGAAAGAGATTTAGACAAATTCAAAACTGAAATTTCTGAAATGTTGGAAAATGAAATCGTATCGCGCTATTATTTCCAAAAAGGACGCACACTCGATTCATTCCGATATGACCGAGCACTCAATAAAGCTAAAAGTGTTTTGAAAAGCGATACCGAGTATAATGGTGTTTTGAAGAAATAGGCGGATTAGGCGCAAACTTGAAGCGCTTTTGTTTTTTTGAATTTTGTTAATGTTTTCCAGGAATTTATCTTTAAATTTGATAGTTTAAATGGATTATATTATTTAATAAATAACTTTTGATATGCACGCTATAAATCCACAATACATCACTGATAATACTGGTAAAAAAATATCCGTAGTGCTTCCCATAAAGGATTTTAAAGCAATTATGGAAGAATTAGAAGAGTTGGAAGATATTAAACTTTATGATGATGCTAAAAAATCCAATGAGTCTTCTTTTCCGATTGATGATGCTTTTAAAATGATTGAGGCCAAACGCAAGTCAAAGAAATGACATACACTATAACTTTAAAGAAGCGAGTTATTAAAGCTTTAGAGAAAATTAATGAGCCTTATTATTCGAACATTAAAGCGGCAATTTATAAACTCGCGGACAATCCAAGACCCAAAGGTTTCAAAAAACTAAAAGGCAGAGAGGGTTATCGAATACGTGTTGCTGATTACCGTATCATTTACGCTATTTTTGACGATATACTTGTTGTAGATATTATTGATTTTGGTCATAGAAAAGAAGTTTATGATTGAAGAAAATACGGAACTAAACTTATAGAAGTAGGCAGATTAGGTCTAAAATCTTATTTTAAATAACCAAATTTATCTGCTTATCGTTTAAAAGCCTCTTCCACCCAAGCTTTCCCCCAATTCTCGTATTCTTCAGTTGTCCAAAGTTCAGGATAAAAAATGCGTTTTTGGAATCTTGGAGGTAAGTATTTTTGCCAGTTTGTTCCGCCTGTTGCAGCAATATCACTAGGGTCTTTTGCCAAATACCTTACAGCAGATTTATAATGTGCTAAAGGCCAATTGACGTTGACATTTGTATCGTTTATACGCAAAGCTTCTTTGACTTCTGGTTTTTCTTGGTCTTCTTTACTCAATCGTAAATAAGTTTGCCACAAGTTTTTATCCCTACATTTTTCGCCTAAAGCAATGAAAGAATCTTTATACTTTTCTTCAAATTGAATTAAAGTTAATGTCTTTTTTCCTGTCTCAATATCCGTTGCCCCAGCTTTCCAATAAATGTGTTCAAACATTGCATCAATTGCGTCACTAACATCGAAGTTAGCGCGTTCATCTTTTGCAACAAGATTTTTGAAATCAGTGCTAAATATCTCGATTTGACGATATTGAGCAGATTGAAACCCACTTGCAGGAAGTAAAGACATTCTAAATTTCAAGAATTGTTCGCGATCCATTCCTTGAATCATGATATCAAAACTTTTGATTAAAGCTTCAAAATAACGATTAATGCGTGTTACTCTTTCAATGAAAAATTTAGCATCTAAATCTTCTTTATTTCCAATTTGTTCAAACTCGAGAAGGGCTAATTTAAAGTATAATTCGGTGATTTGGTGATACATAATAAACACCATTTCATCTGGAATTTTAGTCTTAGGTTTTTGTAAACTCAATAAAGTTTCTAACTCAATATAGTCCCAGTAAGTAGTAACATCAGCGTATAATAATCCATCTAAATAAGAAAGTAAATCTTGACCTAAAGCTCCATATTTTTCACTTAGCAATTCAAGTCTTTGCTTGATTTCCGGAGTAATTTCCATTATTTTGAGTTTAACGTATAATAACTAATTCGAAATTACGTATTTTTCAGCTTTGATTATCTTTGAACAAATAATAAAATGATAAACTACAACCCCAAGAACTGGATTACGCTCATCTTTTCTTTTGATAAAAGCGACACATTCAGAATGTTATGGAAAGAAATAATCTATATTGGCTTGCTTTCCTCGTTGATTACATTTTTAGAAATTCATCTATTTCCTAAAGCTGATGGGCTAAAGAATTTGATGGCTGTATATTCCTTGCTTGGTTTTGTGATTTCATTGCTCTTAGTATTTCGCACAAATACCGCTTATGATCGTTGGTGGGAAGGGAGAAAAATTTGGGGAGGAATTGTAAATGACAGTAGAAATCTTGCCTCGAAATTGAATGCAATTTTAGGTGAAAACCTTTCAGAAAAAAAGTGGTTCGCAGCAATGATTTCCAATTTTTCTTACGCCAGTAAAGGGCATCTACGAGGAAGTTTTAATCTTGAAGATTTAGTTTTACAAAATGACCAAGATAAATTGGCAATCCAAAATGCTGAACATAAACCGCTTTGGGTTATCAAACGCATCAGAGAACGAATTACTGAGCTTTATAAGCAAGGTGTAATCAACCCAGAAGATTTGTATGTTTTGGACAAGAATTTGAATGCTTTGATTGACGCAATCGGTGCTTGTGAACGTATCAAAAACACACCAATTCCTTACTCGTATAGTTTGTTCATCAAGAAATTTATCTTCATTTATGTGATTACCTTGCCTTTAGCGTTTGTTAACTTGTTTGGCTATTATTCAGCATTAATTGCCACGTTTGTTTTTTACGCTTTGGTGAGTATGGAAGTGTTAGCCGAAGAAATTGAAGACCCTTTTGGTGAAGACGACAATGATTTACCAACAGATCAAATTAGTAATAAAATTCGGAGTAATGTTAATGAATTACTGGGTATTTAGGCTACACTAAATTTAATTCAATGATTTTTTGTTGTAGTTGCTTTTTATAAAACAAAAAAGGGCCGAATTTCTCCGACCCAATTATTAATTATAAAAAATTGAAAATTTACTCTTTAATAATTTGCTGCACTGCAAGTACTTTTGATTTTTCATCTAGCAATTGAACTAAATACGTCCCTTTTTGCAAGGAAGCGATAGTGATTGTTTTCCCTGCATTTTCAGTTTTAACAATACGGCCTTGCAGGTTGTTTAGCAAACGCTAATTTTTAATTCCAATAAGTTTTCCCCGTTGGGATGCAACAAATGTAAAAATAATTTACGGTACTTGAAAACTACTTTCCCCTTCTTTTGACGAGGAAATGATGAAGATGCAAAATAGGTTGAAATAATTTTCGCAAGAATTGCTTAGCCTCGCAAGAAAAAATTACATTTTGATTTCTTGCATTTTTTACGTATATTTGAGTTATATAAAATACGTATGAATACAAAATTAACCTTGTCTATCGAAAGCCAAATTATTCAAGAAGCGAAGGTTGTGGCCAAAAAGCACGGAAAAAGTTTGTCTAAACTTATCGAACACTATTTGATGACGCTCACTGCGCCTGCAACAGAAAAAAACGAGGAAAATTCAGCATTATTGAAGCTAAAAGGGAGTTTTAACGATCCAAAAATGAGTGATGAAAAGAGTCTTCTAAATGCGCTGAACAACAAATACATGGGTCAATGAAACGTGTGCTTTTCGACACAGATGTACTGTTGGATTTTCTATTTGACCGAAAACCATTTTCAGATCAAACGCTGACACTTTTATTGGCTTGTCAAGAGAAAAAAATCATTGGTTACCTTACGCCAGTAATCTTTTCGAACATGTATTACATTCTTCGTCAACAAGCAAGTGATGCGTATGTCAAAGAAAAACTCGGTGTTTTATTATCGATAGTGCGGGTTTTACCAATGAATGAACAAACGGTTCACTTGGCAATTAACTCCTCTTTTAAAGACATAGAAGATGCAATGCAATACTTTTGTGCTTTGAAAAACGCAAACATTGATGCTATCCTAACACGAAACACAAAAGATTACAAGAAGTCAGTAATTCCCGTATTCCTACCATCGGAATGGCTTTCTGTTATGGGTCAAGATTTAGAAAATTAAATTCGTAAACCGTAAACCGCTAATCTGAGATTTTTTAATTTGCAAATCATGCAGAGCTTATCTAATAATATCCTAAATTTGAATAATGGAAGTAGATTTTAAAAATAGTTTGTCTAAATCGCTTTTTTGGGATGTGAATATTAAAGATATTGACGCTGAAATTCATTCACTATTTATTGCAGAACGAGTACTTACAAGAGGTACTTTAGATGATTTTAGAACCATAAAATACTATTATGGAGTAGAAAAATTAAAATCAATCATTGTAGAAATTAAAAATTTAGATGAAAGAACATTGAGTTTCTGTTCAGTCTATTTTTCAATACCAAAATCAAAATTCAGATGTTACAACTTCAAACAGTCAAACCAAACACACTGGAATTATTAAAATCTTTGATGCAGAAAGAATATTTGAATTCTTTTGTATTGGTTGGTGGAACTGCTTTAGCATTGCAGATGGGAAATAGAGAATCGATTGACTTAGATTTGTTTTCAACCGCTGATTTCTCCTCAAATGAAATTTTATCCTCTTTATTGAATGATTATCAAATTATAGTAAATAATCAACTTACACAAACACTCATTTCAACAATCAATCAAGTTAAAGTTGATTTCATCAAGTTTCATTATCCATTTATCAGACCTTTTGTTATCATCGAAAACATTCGAATGGCTTCAATTGAAGATATTGCTGCGATGAAATTAGATGCAATAACTGGTCGAGGAAGCAAAAAAGACTTTTATGATTTGTTTTTCCTGTTACAACACTATTCAATTGACGAATTGTTTTCTTTTTACTCAGAAAAATATCCCCATCAAACTACTTTTCACGTAATTAGAAGCTTATCTTATTTTGAAGATGCAGAAAAACAGCCAAACCCAATTGTATTTGATAAAACTATTACTTGGGAAATAGTGAAGCAAAAAATAATCTCAACAATTCAAGGGTTTTAATCGAATCTTTGACAACAATCTACTTTCTTCTTCTATTTTCCAACCAACTAGGAATTTGCTTTTCCGTTTTCGTTTTTTCTTCCCCTAACAGTTTTTCGATCAAATCTGGACGTTTTGCTTTTTCCAATCGCTGCTTGATCCACGCTTGATTTTCACGTTTGTACCAGAAAAAGAATCGATTTTGATTCAATTTTTCTTCTTTTGTTTTTACGGTTTTAACTGGTTTCAAGGTGTAGGGATGAACGCCTGTGTAATAAATTACTTCTGCAACCGTCATTGGTGTTGGCGTGAAATCTTGCACTTGTTCCAACTGAAAGCCCATATCTTTTGTTTCCGCAGCTAAATTCGCCATATCTTCTTCCTCACAACCTGGATGCGATGAAATGAAATAAGGAATCAATTGCTGTTTCAACCCGTGTTTTTCAGAGATTTTATCGTATTTCTCTTTGAATTTATGGAAATATTTAAACGACGGCTTACGCATCACACGTAAAGTTGCGTCGGATGTATGTTCAGGTGCCACTTTCAATCTACCACTTACATGACGTAAAATTACTTGCTCAATGTATTCGTCGTGGTTGCCGTCTTCGTTGTTTTTATTGAAATCGTCCACCAATAAATCGTAGCGAATACCAGAACCAACAAATGCTTTTTTCACTTTCGGATTGGCGTCTACTTTACGGTATAATTCAGTCAAAGGTTTATGAGACGTATCCAAATTACTACAAATCACAGGGTGAATGCAGCTCGGAGAAGTACAACGTGCACAGATCGCTTCGTCCTTTCCTTTCATTTTGTACATGTTTGCCGAAGGACCACCTAAATCAGAAATGTATCCTCTAAATTCAGGATGTTTGACCACTTCCTCAACCTCCGCTAAAATTGATTTTTCACTTCTTGAAGCAATGAATTTTCCTTGATGCGCAGAAATCGTGCAAAAACTACAACCACCAAAACAACCTCTGTGCATATTGATGGAAAACTTAATCATATCATAAGCTGGAATCGCACCACGCTTTTTGTATTTCGGATGCGGCATGCGTGTATAAGGCAAATCAAAGGATTTGTCAACCTCGTTTTCCGTCATCGTTTTGTAAGGTGGATTGATAACTAACGTTTCATTTCCAACGTGCTGAATAATGCGGTTTGCTTCCCATTTATTGGATTCCACTTCCACGATTTTGAAGTTGGCAGCGTATTTAATTTTATCTTGTAAACAGTCTTCGTGACTTGCTAATTCAACCGTTTCCCAGTTTTTGTTTTTGGGTAAATCCAATTCTTTTTCTTGAAGAAAAGCGACTTGTTTTAAAGTTTTCGCCTGATTAAACGGAACTCCTTTTTTTAGTAAGCGCAGTAATTCACGCAAAGGTTGCTCACCCATTCCATAAACCAATAAATCTGCTCTTGAATCCACTAAAATAGATGGCATCAATTGGTCTTTCCAGTAATCGTAATGCGTTACTCTACGCAATGAAGATTCGATTCCTCCTAAAAGTACAGGCACATCGGGAAATAAATCCTTTAAAATATTGCTGTAAACTATTGAAGCATAATCAGGACGAAATCCAGCTTCTCCACCTGGCGAATATGCATCGGTGGAACGCAAACGTTTATTGGCTGTGTAATGATTCACCATTGAGTCCATGCATCCGGCAGTTACACCAAAAAATAAACGTGGTTTTCCTAGTTTTTTGAAATCACGCAAATCGTCTTTCCAGTTGGGTTGCGCCACAATTCCTATTCTCAAACCTTCGTCCTCAATGATCCGACCAATAACTGCCGTTCCAAAAGCTGGATGATCCACATACGCATCTCCGGAAATTAAAATCACATCAAATTCTTCCCAGCTTCGTTTTTCTGCCTCTTTTAAAGACATAGGTAGCCAATCAGATAATGGTCGTTCGTTATTCATGGTGCAAAATTACGGATAGATAATGAAATTAAAGGAAATTATGAATTATTACTAAGATTTATGACAATTATACCACATGAATTGTTTGATAAAGAAAAGTATAGAAATTAAAAAACGATATGAAATCTAAACTATCTAAACCACTATAAAAAAATTTACTGGATAGAATTCATATATTGAAATCGAATCGCTTCATAATAATGAATTAAAAAATACTAAACAAAAAAAAAGAGTCTCTAAAAAGACTCTTTTTAATTAATTTATAATTCTAATGTTCTTCTTCGCCTTCTGCTAAAGGAACTGTTTGTGGAATAAAATCTACATCAGATCCCGGTTTTGAATAATCATAAGGCCATCTATGAACAACTGGTAGTTCTCCAGGCCAGTTTCCATGAATATGTTCAACTGGAGTAGTCCATTCTAAAGTATTTGAATTCCAAGGATTTTGAGGTGCAATTTGACCTCTAAATAT
>CAMDGP010000050.1 GCA_945897765.1 Chitinophaga pinensis | reverse complement strand
TAAGTGTTAATTCCCAGCATATTCAACCAAGTTATTTTCTGTTTCCCATAAGCGAACGACCAGCGTATATTTGTTTTCTAATTTTGCGCGAAGCAAGTTCCAACAAACGACAGCAATGTTTTCAGCAGTTGGAATAAGATTACTAAATTCAGGGCAATCTAGGTTTAGATTTCTGTGGTCGAATCGATTTTCAATTTCGATTTTCGCTAAGTCTTTCACGATTTTCAAGTCAATCACATATCCCGTTTCAGAATCTATATTTCCTTCAATCCATATTTCAAGAACGTAATTGTGCCCATGAAAATTTGGATTATTACATTTTCCAAATACTGTATTATTCTGCTCGTTACTCCAGTCTTTACGATACAATCGGTGCGCTGAATTAAACGTAACTCGTCTACAAACTTTCATAAATTAAAAATTGTTGAATGGTTTCAAAATGTTGATCGATTAAAATTTTAAACCAAGCTGTATAAAATTGTTGATTTTGTGCCATGTCTTTTTTTAAATCTGACATTGACATCCACTTAAAAGCACTTGCTTCTTCTAAATTCAAATGAGGTGTTTCGTCAGAAAAACCAATCATGACGTGATCTAATTCATATTCTGTTAAGCCTTGATCTAATTTAGCTTTGTAAATGAAACTGAAAGCTTGTGTCAGTTCGCATGTCATACCCATTTCTTCGTTCAATCGACGTGAACCTGCTTCCAAAATCGTTTCTTCAGGACGTGGATGACTACATGTTGTATTTGTCCATAAACCACCAGAATGGTACTTTGAATACGCTCTTTTTTGAAGTAATAACTCGTTGTTGGAATTAAAAACCATTACTGAAAAAGCACGGTGAAGCAGAGCCTTTTGGTGAGCTTCCATTTTTTCCATTTGACCAATTACTTGATCGTTTTCATCTACTAACACTACGAATTCTTGCATAATTAAAGTAAATTTAAATTATGTCGAAGATATGAAGTAAATAAAATTCTAACTTTTCTATAATTAGGGATACGAATACGCTCATTTAAAATAGAATGTGCCGATTTAGTTTTGATTTTTTTAAAAAGTTTGAAATAATATTTATAGGCCATATAAACTCCAAATCGCGCATCTTTAGGCAATTTCAAAATACCTTCATAACCCGCTGTAAAATCTTTTTCAATATCGGCTTCTATTTCTTTTTTCACGGTTACATTGAATTCTTGCATATCAATTCCAGGAAAATAGGTTCTTCCAAGTTCTTGATAATCTGCCTTTAAATCTCGTAAAAAATTTATTTTTTGAAAAGCTGAGCCTAATTTCATAGCAGAAGGCTTTAGATTTTCATATTCAACTTCATCGCCATTAACAAAAACTTTCAAGCACATCAATCCAACAACTTCAGCTGATCCAAGAATGTATTTTTCATACGTAGCTTTGTCATAGATTTGGTTTCCTAAATCCATTTCCATTGAATTCAAAAAAGTCTCAATCAAATCCAAAGGAATTTGATATTTATTTACTGCCCATTGAAAGCTATTCAATATTGGATTTAAAGAAATTCCTTGAGCGATAGATTTATATGTTTCTGTTTTAAATTCTGCAAGTAATGTTTCTTTATCAAAACCGTGAAAAGAATCTACAATCTCGTCTGCAAAGCGCACAAATCCATAAATTGAATAAATAGGCTTATGTAAGCCTTTTTGTAAAAAACTAATTCCTAATGAAAAGGAGGTACTGTATCGTTTTGTTGTCAACGCACTCATTTCCTGACTGATGTCGTCGAATAATTGTTTCATAGTTCCTTATTAGAGTTTATTAGTTTTCATAATTTCTTTTGCAACCACTTCTCCAGAAATAATCGAAGGTGGAACGCCGGGGCCTGGAACAGTTAGCTGACCCGTATAATAGAAATTACTTAATTTTTTGTTTTTAAGTCGTGGCTTTAAAATTGCTGTTTGTTTCAAAGTGTTTGCTAAACCGTAAGCATTACCTTTAAAAGCGTGATAATCGTTTTTGAAGTCGGTTATACAGTAACTTTTCTTGTAAACAATATTATCTTTAATATCATTTCCTGTGATTTTTTTCAAACGTTCAAGTAACATTTCAAAGTATTTTTCACGTGTTTCTTCGTCGTCTTTTAAATTTGGTGCGATTGGAATTAAGAAAAATAAATTTTCACTTCCTTCAGGCGCAACACTCGGATCAGTAAGAGATGGAGCACTTAAATAGAATAACGGTGAAGTTGGCCATTTTGGATCTTTATAAATTTCTTTTCCGTGAATTGTTAACGATTCGTCAAAAAATAAATTGTGGTGTTGCAAGTTAGTTACTCGTTTATTTATTCCAACATAAAACAATAAACAAGACGGCGCCATCGTGCGATTTTCCCAATATTTATCGGTATAATTTGCACTTTCATTCAAAAGTTTAGAATCTGTATGCTGATAATCGGCTCCAGAAATAAAAATATCCGAGGCAAACTCTCCATGATTGGTTAATGCAGCAACAGCTTTTTTGTCTTCAATTCGAAATCCCGTTACTTCGTGATTAGTTTTGATTTTCACACCTTGTTCCAAAGCAATTTTTTCAAAAGCCTCAATGAATTTATGCATTCCACCCATTGGATACCAAGTTCCGAGTGAAATATCGGCATAGTTCATTAATGAGTAAAGGGCAGGTGTTTCATCTGGCATCGCTCCCAAAAATAAAACAGGAAATTCAAGCAGAGAAATAATTTTTGGATGCTTGAAATATTTACGGATATACTTTGAAAAAGAAGATAATAAATGCATGCTAAATAATCCTTTCAGAATACGAGTATCTGCAAATTCTAGAACACTTAGGCTTGGTTTATGAACCAAATCGTTCATCCCAACTTCGTATTTATATTTTGCTTCCTTTAAAAATTGCTGTAATTTTTTTGAACTTCCTGACTCTAAAGATTCAAACCAAGCCTCTAATTCGGACATATTCGCAGGAACATCTGTATGTGAATGATCTGGCCAATATACGCGGTAAGAAGGATTTAATCGTTTAAGTTCGTAAAAGTCGGATGCTGTATGACCAAACTGTTGGTAGAATCGCTCAAAAACATCAGGCATCCAATACCAGCTTGGACCCATATCGAAAACAAAACCATCGGTTGAAAATTGCCTTGCTCTTCCACCGATTGTAGGATTTTTTTCAAGAATCGTAACGTCATACCCTGCTTTCGCTAAAAAAGCGGATGCGGATAAACTAGAGATTCCTGCTCCTAATATGGTAACTTTTTTGTTCATAAATTAATTTGCTGAAAAAGCATAATCTGGTAAAAGATCCATTAATTTTTTGCGTGCAATAAAAATTCTACTTTTCACTGTTCCTATTGGGATGTTTAATTTATCTGCTATTTCTTTGTATTTGAATCCTTTAAAGTGCATCTCGAAAGGCTCCTTATAATCTGCCCCTAAAGTACTAATTTTACTATTAATATCCTTCGCGGAAATAATTTCGAGTGGCGTTTCTTCGTGACCAGAGGAGTTTGAAATCAAGAATAAATCTTTAGAACCATCGAATATTGTGCGCGCTTTTACATTTCGACGATATTGATTGATAAAGATGTTACGCATAATTGTAAAAACCCATGCTTTGAAATTTGTTTGAGGTGTATAATAACTTCTATAAGTTATAGCCTTCAGCATTGTCTCCTGTGTTAAATCTTTCGCATCCTCTCGGTTGCGCGTAAAACTCATTGCAAATGATTGAAGGTTATTTTCAATACCAATTAATGCTTCGTTGAATTCAATTGTTGACATAACTTTATGTTTTTGTTTAACGTTTGTGATGTAAAGTTAAACAAAAACTGTTTAATGTTAACGTAAAAAGATTAAACAAAATAAAAAAAAGGAGTGTTTTTACCTTAATCCCTTGTAAATTAAAGAAAATAGAAAATAAAAAAAAAGTTAATTATTTTTTTGAGAATCAAATTATTAAATCTAATTGACAGAAAACTTGAACTTATTTATATTTCAACAATCCAAAAAACACTAAATCCAATTCCCCCTTCTGATGTCAATGATTGAAAAGCTGACTATTCAGAAATGAAGTTGAATTTGATGTGTAAAAAATACCCTAACATTTGAGGATTTGATAAAGAATTTGACCGCTTTAATAAATCAACTTCAAAATTACACATGGGAATTTGAATTAAACTTTTAAATATAAATGATACAAGATTGAATGAACAGTGAAAAGTGAAAAAAAATTCTACATTCCTAATTCTACATTCTCAATTAATTTACTGACTAACTCCAATCAAAAACACCGATGGAATTTTGCCCAAATCATAAGCGTTTTCGCGCCATTCGGAAATTTTTAGTGTACGCACAGTTCCGTTAAAATTAGTAAGGTTGGAAGCAATACATAATTCAGCAGAATCGCCTAGTTCGTTCAAGATATCTTCCAAAACGTGGTTGTTGCGAAACGGCGTATCCATAAAAATGTGAGTTGTACCGTTGCGTTTTGCATCCATTTCGTAGTCTTTCAACTTGCGAATGCGTTCTTTGCGCTCGCGGGGTAAATAACCGTGAAATGCGAATTGCTGTCCATAAAATCCACTTGCCATTAATGCCAACAAAAACGAAGATGGTCCAACTAATGGTTCAACAATTATATTTTGGGTGTGTGCTAAAGCCACTAAATCCGCACCTGGGTCTGCAACACCCGGACAACCTGCTTCAGAAATAATTCCAACGTCGTTTCCTTTGGTTAAAGTCAACAACACTTTCATTAATTCCGCTTCGTTGGTGCGTTTGTTCAAAATGGTAAATTGACAATCATCAATAGGAAACTCGCGGTCCATTTTACGCAATAATCTTCTTGCTGATTTTATTTCTTCCACCGCAAAATGTCGGATTTGAGTCGAAATTTTAATAACGTCAGCAGGAATAATATCACTGATGCTTTCGCCACCCAAGGTATTTGGGATGAGGTACAATTTACCTAATTTTTCCATTTTTTATTTTTTCGATAATGCAATCAGTTGCTCTATCCAATAGCTGATAAACTGCTTCAAAATCATTCATTGAACCATAATAAGGATCAGGAACAGCAGTATTTGAGTTGGGTTCCAGTTCATTCAAAATGAGCAACACTTTCTGTCGGTCGGCATCATTTCTTGCAAGCGACAAAACGTTCGTCAAGTTGGAACTATCCATGCAGTAGATTAAATCGAAATTATCAAAATCAGCAACTTTAAATTGTCTTGCTCTTAGTTCGTCGATGGGTGTTCCGAACTTAACTCCAGTTGCAATCATACGTTTGTCAGGTGCTACGCCATTGTGAAAATTTGTAGTTCCTGCAGAATCAACAACTACATCTAAGTTTAAATCTTTCACTTTTTTGCGTAGGTGACCGTCTGCCATTGGAGAACGACAAATATTACCCAAACAAACCATCAAAATTCGCATGGAATTTTCTGTGAAATGAATTACTGAATCGTCAACTTTTTCTCTAAATCTTCCAAGTAGTGACGGAATTGTTTGTCCGTTTCAGAAAGATTCACAACAGTTCTACAAGCATGTAATACCGTTGCATGGTCTTTTCCTCCACAATGTGCTCCGATATTTGCCAAAGAAGATTTTGTCATTTTCTTAGAGAAGAACATCGAAATTTGACGTGCTTGAACTACTTCACGCTTACGTGTTTTAGATTTCAACATTTCAATTGGTAAATCGAAGTAATCACAAACGATTTTTTGAATGTATTCAATCGAAACTTCACGAGCAGTACTTTTCACGAATTTGTCCACCATTTGTTTCGCTAACTCAAGCGTAATGGCTTTTTTATTCAGAGAAGCTTGCGCTAATAAAGTATTCAATGCACCTTCGATCTCACGAACGTTTGTATTAATAGAGTAAGCAAGGTATTCAACCACTTCTTTTGGAAGTTCTATTCCGCTGCCGTACATTTTCTTTTCTAAGATGGCGATTCTAGTTTCTAAATCTGGAACCGCTAAATCTGCTGACAATCCCCATTTGAAACGAGAAAGTAAGCGTTGCTCCATTCCTTGCATTTCGATTGGTGGTTTATCAGAAGTCAAGACAATCTGTTTTCCATTTTGGTGCAAATGATTGAAAATTGAGAAGAATACGTCTTGTGTTTTCTCTTTTCCTGTAAAGAATTGAACGTCGTCTATAATTAATACATCTACCATTTGGTAAAAATGTACAAAATCATTTGTTCTATTATTTTTCAATGCATCGATGAATTGATGCGTAAATTTCTCAGCTTGAACGTAAAGCACAATTTTGCTTGGATGAATGTCTTTAATAGCGATACCAATTGCCTGTGCTAAATGTGTTTTCCCTAAACCAACTCCTCCATATAACAACAATGGATTGAAGGCAGTTCCACCTGGTTTGTTAGCTACAGCATAACCTGAAGCGCGCGCCAAACGGTTACATTCTCCTTCGATGAAGTTTTCGAACGTATGTTTTGGTTGAAGATTCGATTCGATATTTACCTTCTTCAATCCTGGTATAATAAACGGATTTCTAATTTGCTTCTCATTCATGTCAATTGGAACATTAACAGGAGCGTTCTTCAATGAATTCGTATTGTTTGTAGGAATCTTAACCGTGTAAGGACTTGCAGAAGAATTGTTGTTTTCCATAACAATACTGTACTCCAAACTTCCTTCTGAACCAATTTCCTTTTTTACTACTTTTCTTAATAAGGTAATGTAATGTTCTTCCAACCACTCATAGAAAAAGTGTGAAGGAACTTGAATTGTTAAAATACTGTTTTCTAACTTGATTGGCACAATCGGCATAAACCAAGTTTTGAAAGCTTGAATAGAAATATTGTCTTTGATTACTTTTAGGCACGATTCCCACGCACTTTCGTGATTATTACTCATATTTTATTGTTTATTTAATAAGTTTCACTCCAAATGACAAATGATAAGTTATTTATTAACTTTTTGTTGTTGAAATTTTCAGAGTACAAATGTTTGTATAAAAAAGTTATAAAAAAAGCAAAATAGCACTTGATTTTTAAAAAAAATTTACACTATTAATTTTTTTCTAGCAATAACTAGAAAATGATTTTACAAACATTTTTGATTGTCAAATATATAGAAAATAACTCAGGGTTTTTCCGTAATTTTTAACTTTCTTTGAAAAAAAATTAAGTTCATTTTTAATGGAAATAAATTTTAAACATATCCACACAATTCGAGTGCGTTACAGCGAAACTGATAAAATGGGTTATTGCTATTATGGAAATTATGCGTCTTTTTTGGAAGTCGGACGTGTGGAAGCCATGCGTTCAAGAGGAGTTTCCTATCGTTCTTTGGAAGAAAATGGTGTAATGATGCCTGTTTTGGAATTTTCTATCAAATATTTCCTTCCTGCAAAATATGATGACTTATTATTTGTTCACACACTCATTACAAAAGTTGAAGGAACACGCATTTATTTTGAATACGAAATATTTAATGAGGCAGATAAAAAAATCATAGCAGCTCAAACAACATTGGTTTTTGTTAGTGCTTCGACTATGAAACCAATTCCAGCACCCAAAGAATTTCTTGATTTATTTACAATTGAAAATGAAAACAAGTAAAAATAATAACTTTTCGTTTGAACTATTCAGCCAAGCACAAGCTTCAAACTTTTGTGTGAAACGAGCTGGTGAAACACGAGTTGGTGAAATAGTACCCGAAAATTCAGTTGCCGCTTCTAAGTTCATCCTTTTAGGAATAGAGGAAAGCGCTGGACCAATTGCGAATAACGGTTTTTCTGGAAGCGAAAATGCTTGGTCAGCGTTTTTGGCTAATTTTCTAAACACCCAAATTCACAAAAATTTTACTGGAAAAGAAATTGCGGTCTTAGGTACAATAAAAAATGTAAATCCTCCTGTTTCAATTGACGAAGCAAGAAAGCAAGTGGAAGAATTAGATGCGTTTGTGCTGGAAATCTTAAATCAAGAATTAAATCAAAATCAAATTCCAATTGTCATTGGTGGAGGACACAACAATGCCCTGCCATTAATGCGTTGGTCGGCACAAACAAATGATATAAACTGCATAAACATTGATCCGCACGCTGATTGTCGCAATACAGATGCACGTCACAGTGGAAATTCTTTCTCAATTGCGCTGGAGGAAAAAACCATTAAAAGCTATTCCGTTCTTGGTTTACACGAAGCTTACAACAATCAATTTATACTTGACTTTTTAGAAAAGCATGCTTGTTTTCATACGTATTATGAAGATTACCTTCTCGGAAAAAGTACTTTGCTTACTGATTTTCAAAAAAGAGTAAATGAGTTAAATCCAATTGAAAAAATCGCAGTGGAAATAGATATGGATGCCATTGCTTTTATGCCAAGCTCTGCCCTATCGCCGAGCGGTTTTTCTGTTGATCAAATTAGAGCTGTTTGTCTGAACTTGAAAACGCTGCAATCAAAAGTAGCCTATATACATTTTCCAGAAGCGGCACCGAAAACACCAATCGAACAAAAAGTCGTTGGAAAAGCATTATCGTATTTTGTGAGAGATTTTATTGGATAGTTTATCATCCAACAAATCATATTGCCATAGATGAAGAACATTTAATTTTTTACTGCAGTTGAACAACGATTTTACAAATAAAACCGATGTTGTTTTTGTATAAAGGATTTTGCTTGTTAACTGGCATAAAAATAATCCTAAATGAGTTCTTAAAACACGTTTGAGGCTCAATGCTCAATTACCTTCATAGGAATTCTAAGTTGGATTCCAGCATTATTAGCTTCAAAAGTATAGGAAATTGTGGCTTTGAGGTTGTTAACGCGCGACTGAATACTTTTTAATCCATTTCTTTTTGAGCTGTGGAGAAGTTCATTTACTTGGCTATTGGTTAAGCCGGTTCCTTGGTAACTAAATTCAAATTCCAAAAAATCAGATGATTGAATACTATGAACGTTCAATTCGGTGGTTTTTCCGTGCTTTAAAATGTTGTTGATAGTTTCTTTCAAAATGCGGTAAATATTGAGTTCTGTAGCGATATTAAATCGTGTTTTTTCCATATTACTGTTATAAAAAATTTGAATTTCACCTGTTTCATTGAGTGTTTTCACTAAATCTTCTAGTGTCACATTTAAACCTAGTTTTACCAATGATGGTGGCGAAATTCGTGTTGAAATATTCCTTACCGCCTCTGCAGTCTGTTCAATCATTTCAGTGGTATTTTCAAGTACTGCCAATAATCGTTCTGGTTGTTCAATTTGGGTTTTAGCATTGTTTGTGTTGATTTTCAATACGGTCATCATCGCGCCAATGTCGTCATGTAAATCCATTGCAATTTGCATACGTTCTTGTTGTTCCGCCTTCATTGAAGCCTCATTGATTTCACGCTCAAAATTAATTTCAGCTTCGCGCATAGCTTCTTGTTCGCGCTCGATGCGTTTTTTGAAGGTTAAAAAAAGTAGGACAATCGCTATTGATAAAAGAGCGAAAAAACCTGAGAAGGCAATAATTAGTTCTAGAATTGAGATGTTTTCGGGAGTTTCCAAAATGCGTATGCTATTATTAATTTAGATGAAGCTTCGATAAAATTATGGATAAACCAAAGATTTGAGACCATAATTTCCGAAATATAAAAGTTAAATAAAAAACTGAAGCAATTATAAAAAAAGATGGATGAATTAATCAATAATAATGATAGTTGGTTTTCCGGTTTTTTATTTGATAGTAGAAGATCTAACAGAAAAAACAAGCATAAAATAATTTCAGTTATGTTTTCACTAACAACAGCATTTACTAGGTATTCAGAATGAAATAGTTCATTAATAACAATACTAAGATTACCAAGGAAAACAATAATTAATATGAATTTCAATAAACGATTTTGAATTAGTTTGAAGTAAAAAATCGGCAAGAACAAAGAGGAGGAAAGGATATAAAAATTGAAAATATGTAAATTATAGACATGATTAATTCTTGTAATAAAGATTAAGAGCGAACAAATAAATGAAATGCCAAGATGAATGATAAGGAAATTTAGAATTTTATTTTTTCTGGAAAACACAAAAACTAGTGGTGTAAATCCTGCCACAAGTTGAAATAAAATTGAATATTGGTCGATATTGATAATCAAAAAATTAAATAAAACCTTGTTGAAGATACAAGTAAAAAATAAGAGTTGTCCGTTTTCATTTCACTTTTCATGAATTTAGCAGATTCTTTAAAACCTTTTATTAATTGAATAATTTACTTACCAAAATTATCCGATTTCGGCAACTTCCAAAAGGCGTAAGCAATCAAAAGTTTCGAACCTCCTTCGAAAAAGTTATGGATAAACCAATATTTATCTAACATTAAACTAAATATGGATAAATACAAAATAAAGGAACCACTATTGTATACGAAAATGGAAGTATTGACTATTTGAAGTGTCGTTTTATTTGAAATAGCGCTGTCATCTTTCAAAAGTGAAATGAAACACAAGAATGACCAATAAATCAAGGAAATATTTGTTATTCTAAACGATATTATTAGTAGTTGATTGTGGAATATCTCGTATAAAACAAAGCCAATAAAAATTGGAAATGGAATACTAGCAACTAAAATTAAGTTCTTTTTTAGATTTTTAGTAAAAAAAAGGAAATATAGTAAAAAGCAACAGAGAACGTAAAAATTAAACAGTATATGATTGTTTATTTCGAAAAAGTGGGTTATGGTTTGAAGTATTATTATAACAAATGATATGAATAAAATTAAAGTTAAATAGGGATTAAATGTTGTTCTTTTGTAAGCTAAAATTGATAAGGGGATAGCACTTGCTATTATTTGAAAGAATAAAGAGCTATTAAATATAAACATCTACATCTGCTATGAACTAATTATTTTTTTAGAAAATTTCCAAATAGAAAGGGTTATAAATAATTTACTTGACCCTTCAACAATATTGTGAATAAACCATAGATGTGAATCCATAATTTCAGTTATGTAAAGATTATAATAGTCCCCAATTTCTGGACAGCTGATTAAAGTGTAATTTTAACAGTTGAATATGAAAAAAGAGAGAAGAAAATTTACGTCAGCATTCAAGGCAAAGGTAGCTATTGAGGCAATTAAAGAGGATAAGACTATCCA
>CAMDGP010000049.1 GCA_945897765.1 Chitinophaga pinensis | reverse complement strand
TCTCTAATCTTCGACCATTTTCTTCAGTAAAAACGATGGAAAGATTCGTGAACAAACCTAAATCGATGGTATAAACTTTCTTTGGATTTCGAACTTGTGCTTTCAAAGAATAGCTAAACATTGGAACGCTGGCAACTAAATAGGCATTTTCCAAATGAGAGATATATTCTAATAAAGTACTCACAGATTTAAACTGAAACAGTGCTGAAAGCTTATTCGCTGAATACGTTTTTCCGATATTCGACAGTAAATAGATTGCCAATTTCCGTAAGGTTTGTACATCGCGAACACCATACCTAACAGCTATGTCACGGTACAATATATCATCCCAAAGCTGATGTAAAACCAAAGGATTATTTGTTTTTAAAAATTCGGGAAAACCACCAACTTGCATATATTTCAAAGCGCTTTCAGAGTTGCACTCCAATTTTAAAAAAGTCAAAAATTCAGTATAAGAAAAAGGAAATAATTCGGACGACAAATGGCGACCAGTCAATTTTGTTCCTAATTCTTTGCTGAGTAAATTGGCATTTGAGCCAGTGACAACCACTTGAAAACCTTCATCTAATTTTTGGCGCACATACCATTCCCAATTTGAGAGCATTTGTATTTCATCGAAAAATAAATGCGTGAATTTATCGCGTTCTATGATTGCATCCAAGCGACGAAAATCATCCAACTCAAATCCTGCAAGTCGTGGATCTTCAAAGTTTATAAATAGCGAAACGTCTTTGTTTTGTGCAATTAGTTGATACATCAAGGTACTTTTTCCACAGCGACGAATTCCAGTTATGATATTCGCAAAATTTTCTGTAAGTGCATAATTATGAACATCTTCACGCTCTGTTCCCAAAACGCGACGTTGCAAGCTTTTCTTTTGAAATGCTATTACTTCTTCTATTTGAAATTGACTAACCATAACTTTTATTTGACACAAAGCTACAATTTTATTCGTTACTATCAAACATTTTTATTCATTACTAAACAACATTTTTATTTGATAGTAAACTATAACTTTATTTGACACTAAACAATAACTTTATTTAATAACAGGCGAAAAAACAGGAATCATCATTCTCTCTCATTTAAACTCGCAGACAAAATCTAACTTCAATTGAAACAAAAAAGTGGATATTTTCTACTTACCTCTTAATCGGATAACACAAGAAATACTTCTCAACAGGCTGAGCTAAAGCGGAAATATTTAAATTATCAGAAGCTTTTGTCAAGTCAATGATGTCGCCGTTTTTCATTAGCATATTAATATTTTGCTTGTCTTGATTGTATGCTTTGTTGGTCAACACATCTGAATAGACAAAATAATCGACCTCATCGCCTCGCAAATCAAACAAAGAGCGGGCAAATTCTTTTTCCATCTCAATACGAGCATCCGTAAATGGCTCTTTTGAAATTTCAATCTTAAATAAATTTCGGTTTACAATAGATTGAGATAAAATCGATAAAATTTTATCTGAATCGTTTTGCCATTCTTTGATTGCTCCCAAAATATCATAATCGTCTAATTGCGCAAAGTAATCTAATACTTTTGGATTTCCCTCAAAATCTTGTTGCGTAACATCATTTTCTAAGAAATATTTCAATGCAGTACTTGCGAAAACGGAATGACCGCCTTTTGTCAACTGTTTTGCTCTTCTCAAGGCGTGAATCAACATATTCTCAGCTACTACAACCGTTTTATGAAGATACACTTGCCAATACATCAATCTTCGCGCAACGATAAATTTCTCAATAGAATAGATACCTTTCTCCTCCAAAACCAAATTTCCTTCATGTACATTTATCATTTCAATCAAACGATCGGAACCAATAATTCCTTCGCTGACACCCGAATAAAAACTATCGCGATTCAAATAATCCAAGCGATCCATGTCTAATTGACTGGAAACTAATTGATGCAAAAAAGGCTTCGAATAGGTATTATTGAAAATTAAAAGCGCTCGACTTAAATCATCGCCAAACTCGTTACTGATGCGCTCAATGAAATAACCGGATATCTTTTCATGGCTAACACCACAAACAATATCGTATTCCAACGCATGACTGAAAGGTCCATGACCAATATCATGTAATAAAATTGCTAAATAAACAGCTCTTTCTTCATCGTCTGTAATCTCATGACCTTTGCGTCGAATGGTTGTAACTGCTTGAGTCATTAAGTGCATCGCTCCTAAAACATGGTGAAAACGGGTGTGAATTGCACCTGGATAAACCAAATGACTTAAGCCCAATTGCATGATTCTTCGCAGGCGTTGCATGTATGGATGTTCGATGACATCAAAAATAAATTCGTCGGGAATCGAAATAAAACCATAAACTGGATCGTTTACAATTTTCTTCTTGTTATTTTGGTTTAAATTAGGTCGCAAGTGCTTAACTTTAAATTTCTATTCAAAACTATTAAAAATAAGACAAATGCAGGGTAAAATTCTTTGGGCGGACGATGAAATTGAGTTGTTGAAACCACATATTCTATTTTTAGAATCTAAAGGTTACAGTGTTGACCCTGTCACAAACGGTATGGATGCTCTAGACAAGGTTCATGAAAAGTCATACGACATAATTTTCTTAGATGAAAATATGCCCGGTATTTCTGGATTGGAAACCCTCTCTAAAATAAAGGAAATCAACCCATTAGTTCCAGTGGTGATGATTACGAAAAGTGAGGAAGAATACATTATGGAAGAAGCCATCGGAAGTAAAATTGCCGATTACTTAATCAAACCTGTCAATCCAAATCAGATTTTATTGAGCATCAAAAAGAATTTAGACCACAGCAAATTAGTTTCACAAAAAACAAATTCTAACTATCAACAGGAATTTCGCCAGTTGGGAATGTTACTAAATGGTCGTTTAGATGCACAAGAATGGAGCGATTTGTATGCAAAATTGGTTTTTTGGGAATTAGAATTAGATAAAATCGAGGATTCTGGGATGCGTGAAATCTTGGAAATGCAGAAAAAAGAAGCGAATCACTTGTTTGCAGATTTCATTGAAGACAATTATCTGGATTGGATGAATGGAACAGAAGATGCACCTCAAATGATTCATTCCTTACTAAAAGATAAAATTGCCCCAAAAATTGGTTCGGAAAAATTGGCAGTTTTAGTAATAGATAATTTGCGCTATGACCAATGGAAAATGGTGGAGCCGATCTTTTCTAAATACTTTATGAAAGAGGAAGAGGAAGTCATTTATTCCATTTTACCAACGGCAACTCACTATGCAAGAAATGCCTTTTTCGCAGGACTTTTACCTTCAGAAATTGAAAAAAAGTTCCCAAATCTTTGGAAAAATGAAGAAGATGAAGGTGGAAAAAACATGCATGAAAAGGATTTCCTTGAAGCGAATTTAAAGCGTTTAGGAAAGAATGTTAAATGGTCGTACAATAAAATCACGAACGTCGAAGCAGGAAAAAAATTAGGTGATAATTTCAATACCATCAAAGATAACGATGTCAATTTTATCGTTTACAATTTCGTTGATATGCTCTCTCACGCGCGCACTGAAATGGAAGTCATTCGTGAATTGGCTGAAAATGAAGCTGCTTATCGTTCCATTACCGTTTCTTGGTTGGAGCATTCTCCTCTACTCGATATTATCAAAAAAATTGCCGGTGCTGGAATGCGTTTGGTGATTACAACCGACCATGGAACAATTCGTGTGAAAAACCCAGTTAAAATCGTGGGAGAACGCAATACAAACAGCAACCTTAGATATAAGTCAGGAAGAGGATTAAATTACAATGCCAAAGAAGTTTTTGTCGTTAAAAACCCGCAAGACGCCTTTTTACCAAAAATCAAAATGTCGGCTGAATTTGTATTTGCCCGCGAACAGGATTTCTTCGTATATCCGAATAATTACAACCATTTCGTGAATTATTACAGCGATACTTTCCAACATGGTGGCATTTCTTTGGAAGAGTTGTTGATTCCGTATATTGTAATGAAAGCAAGGAAGTAAGTTTTATAAATTTGAAAATAGTTAATAATAAAATGAAATACAGGTTTGGTTCAAGGTTATGCAAAATGGAAATTTAAAATAACGGACTAAATTGATTTAAATAGTTGATTTTATAGTAGCTATTTCTTACTGAATAAACAAGCAATTAAGACTGTTTGAATTGGAATTTAAAGCGTGTTGTTTTCATTTTTAAACTTTTTAAAAAAGTGCTTCAATGTATTGCTTTAGATTTTAAAAAGTACCATTTTAAATCATCAGAAAAATCTAAAAGAATATTTATTTGTATCGTTTTTTTACCAATAATTCTTAATTGTTAAAAAATAAGCTGAACATAATTTCGTTGATAGATTGAAAGTACTTACTTTTATTCTAACAAAAATTTCAAGTATGTTCGATGACGACGATGATGACTTTTCTGATAGCAATTTAAATGAAGACCTCGAACAATTTGAAGCACATTTAAAAGGAAAAACAATTGGCTTTTTGGATAGTGATAGATTGGAAGCAATCATTGATCATTACATAATTAATGGTCAGTATTCAAAGGCTAAATCCGCAGCAGATCACGGTGTTTATCACTTTCAATACAATACTGTTTTTTCACTACGTAAAGCTCAAGCAATGAGCGGAATGGGGCTTTTAAACGATGCATTAGAGTTGATGAATCAAATTGAAAAAACGAATTTTGACAATCCTGAAGTTTACCTTACTAAAGCCGCACTTTTTAGTCAGTTGCGTGATTCAAAAAACGCAATTCGTTATTTTCGTTTAGCAATTAATTTGTGTGAACCTGAAGATCGCGATGAGATTTTTCTAGATATTGCAATGGAATATCAAAACTTAAATCAATTTAAAGAAGCTATTGAGGTTTTAAAAGAAGCAATACGTATCAATCCTAGTAATGAAGGAGCATTGTATGAAATCGCTTATTGTTACGATCGATTAGGAGATTATCAACAAGCAATTAATTGTTATACTTCTTTTATTGATGAGAATCCGTATTCCTTTACTGCATGGTATAATTTAGGAAACGCATATAGTAAATCTGAAAATTTTGAGCGATCAATTTGGGCATATGAATATTCCATTTTGATTAATGATGATTTCGGTCCAACTCACTTCAATATTGGAAATGCTTTTCTTACAATGGAAAAATATCACAAAGCATTAGAGCATTTTCATGAATGTATTCGTTTAGACGGGGAAGATGCTATGGCTTTGTGTTATATCGGTGAAGCTCATGAACAGTTGAATGAATTAGATTTAGCTAAACATTTCTACAAACGCAGCCTTGAATTAGCACCTTTATTACCAGAAGGTTGGCTTGGGCTTGGAATTGTTGAAGATTTAATGGGCAACACACGCGAAGGAATAATTATGATTCACAAAGCACTTGAATTTGACCCTGAAAATGCTGGAATTCATCATGTTTTGGCTGGCGCTTATGAAAAAATTGATGAAATTGACATTGCAATAGAACATTACGAGGAATCTTTGTTGATGGACCCCACTGACGAAGATTGCTTATGCGATTACATAGAGTTATTAACCGACCAATCACCAATAAAAGCTTTTGAACGTTTGCGTCAATTCATGAATGAAACAGAGGAGGAAAATGAAATTGCTCGTGTATTAGAAGTAAATTTAAATTGGCTTTTGGGACAAAAAGAAAATGCGATACGCTTATTCGCAAGTTGTGTAGAAGTAAATCAACTTAAAGCAAAGAGTATTTTTGAAATCAATCCTAGCTTATTGGATAATTCTGATTTTGTTAATTTAGCCGAATAATTAAAATATGAACTTTACTTTACCATTTATACCCGAACGAAGTACAAAACCTCGCACTAAAGGAGTGACAATGATGATGGATAAAGGTCTTGGTTTGAAAGAAACTGAGCACTTTATTGAAGCATCTGGACATTTAACAGACATCGTTAAATTCGGATTTGGAACTTCTTTTGTAACTCCAAATTTTGCTGAAAAAATTAAATTATACAAAGAAGCTGGCATTCGTCCCTACCTTGGAGGAACACTTTTCGAAGCTTTTTATGCTCGTGGAAAATTTGAAGATTACTTGCGTGTATTAGATAAATTCGATTTGGATTTGGCTGAAGTTTCTGATGGCTCAATTATCATTCCTCACAATGAAAAATGTAAGCTAATCAAACGTATGTCTAAAGATCGTCGGGTGATGTCAGAGGTTGGTTCTAAAGACTCTGGAATCATTATTTCACCTGCAAAATGGGTACGCTTGATGAAAGCGGAATTAGATGCTGGAAGTTGGAAGGTAATTGCAGAAGGCCGCGAAGCTGGAAATGTTGGAGTATTTAGACCTAATGGAACAGCCCATACACTTTTGATTAACCGAATTATTGCTAAAGTTGCTCCAGAAGATATTTTATGGGAAGCACCACAAAAAAATCAACAAGTTTGGTTCATAAAATTATTTGGAGCTGAAGTAAACCTCGGAAATATTGCACCGAATGATATTATCCCATTGGAGACATTGAGATTAGGTTTACGTGGAGACACTTTCTTTGAATTTTTACCCAAAGATTATGCAGATCGTTTAAAACAAGTTAGCGACGAAGAAGATTCAGATTCAGAAGAATAATTTTTAATAATATTCTAAAAAGATGACATCGAGAGCCTCAGTCATCTTTTTTTTATTCTTCGTCTGAAGTTTTCGAATTTCGTACAAATTATTTATAAAATAAATGACCTTTAAATCTGACGATAAAAGATTTTTGTTCTCAAAAAAAATGGTTCTTTCTGGTCACAGTGGATCAATTTATTCTTTAAATTTTGATGGAAATTTTCTATATTCAGCCTCAGCAGACAAATATGTTACGCGTTGGGATTTAGTTCTCGGAACTCAAGATAAGTTTGCAATAAAATTCTCTAATTCTCCTTATTCGATTTGTCTTTTTGATTCAAATAGTAAGTTGGCAGTTGGATTAGACAACGGGAATCTTCATTTTTTCGATTTGAATGATCGTAAAGAATTAAAATTCTATACACAACATAAATCAGGCGTTTTTAGTATTCTTGAAAATTCTGCAAAGAAGCATTTATATTCAACAGATGTTGATGGAAACCTTGCTATTTGGAACACCGAAAGCTACGACTTACTACTTTTTCTCCCATTTGATTGCGGAAAAATCAGAAGAATGTGTTTGGATGAAACAGGTACAAGACTATTTTTAGCTTGCCAAGACGGCTACATTCGCATTTTGGAAACCGAATATTTTAATCAAATTGGTGAATTCTTTGCACACGAAAACGGAGCTACAAGTATAGTATTTCATGCTGAAAGCAAGCAATTATTAACCGGAGGAAAGGATGCGATTCTCAGAATTTGGAATCTTGAAACAATGGGTCAAAGCAAAGCAATTCCAGTACATAATTTTGTGATTTACGATATTCAGTTTTTAAACCCAACTGAATTTATAACAGTTAGTCGCGATAAAAGCATCAAAATTTGGTCCCTTGAAAAACTAATCGTACTTCAAAAAATAGAATTTAAAAACGGTGGTCACATCCATTCTGTCAACAAAATTCAACAGCTAAACGCAACAACTTTCGCTACTTGTAGTGATGATAAACGAATAATGATTTGGGAGAAAGCAGTTCCAAATTAATTCAATTATGACCTTGAAAACTAAAATGTCAAAGTATCGCCATTTTGAAATCCAGTCACAAAAATGGAGTCTAAATTTTCATCAATAATTTGATATCTTTTGACTATTCGTTTATTGCCTTTCAATACAAAAATCTTATTTTTCTTTAAACGCGATTTGTCAATAGCAAAACAAAACGATTTCAGATTACTGTTTAAACTTACGAGTACTTTCTGACCAGAAAATAGTTCTTTTTTTTCAGCTCCAACAATAGAATAGAACAATTCTATTGTCTGATTAAGTGTATCTCTATAGTTTGAAATTCGATTTAGTTTGCCTTGACAAAGCAAAGAACCATTTTGATTTGAAATAGCTACATAACTTGATTCTTTATAAGCCCTCAAATTCGAAACTGGAACTTTTGTTTTTAATATTAGATTATTTGATTTTGAAATCTTGGCAACACTTGAACCTTTTTGCACATTCATTCCTGGGACAGAATAAACTTCGGTTACTATCCCGTCAAAAGGTGCTAGAAAAATATAATTAGACATTTTCTTTTCTAAACTTTTAATATTCAAATAGTTTGATAAAATAGTTGATTCAAGGATGAATAATTTTTCTTCATTCGAAGCTATTTCAGGAAATTCAGGTAACTGACGCACCATTGAAAATTCATTCAAAAAAAGCTGCCATTTTGATTTTTCAGATTGAAAATTACTTTCAATGAAATTCATATGTTCTAAAATTAGCTTGGCTAAACTTGCTTTTTGGGCACAAATGGAATGAAAAAGTTCCTCAGAATCTATTTTATAAAGCAGTTGATTAAATTTAAACTTAGTTCCTTGTTTTAATTCAATATCCCCAGCTTCCAATCTACCTTCAACATTAAAAAAAACGGACATCTCCAAGTTTTGGGAAATTTGTCCTTCAGTAGAAAAATTTAAAGCTCGTAATTCATTTTTAACAACTAAGAAATTATCTGTTTGATTAACTAGGGTTAGTTTCTCCTTTTTAATATGTCTTTCATCATCTGAAAGGAAAAGCCAAAAAATGAGTGTAGTTATCAATAAAAAGAAACAAACTAAAATGACTTTTTTTATTTTCATAAATTAGATTTTAAAAACAAAAGTATTTTATTTCTTACCAATTAGATTGATTTTAATTGAACAATAATTTACATCAACTTTTCGTGTAACCATATTGTTAAATTTCGTACACAAAACTTGCACGCTTTAATAAAAGTAATACATTTGCATGTGTAACTGAGGTGGCGAAGCCATGCAAAATAGTTTCACCAATAAACTAAGTAATTGTTAGACATAATTATAACATCAAAGACAAGAGTTAAAATTTTACTCAAGTTTTTTTTGAATCCTGAAACAAAGACGCATATCAGAGCACTTGCCAGCGAGTTAAACGAGTCATCAAATTCAGTAAGATTAGAATTGAATCGTTTATTAGAGGCGAAGATGTTGAATTCTGAAAGATCATCAAATAAAATTTTATTTCGTGTAAACGAAAATCACCCACTTTATAGTCCTGTACGTGAAATGATACAAAAGCACGTTGGAGTTGATGAGATTATTCAAAATGTGATTCGAGGTTTAGGTGAGGTTAAAAAAATTTACTTAACGGGTTCTTTAGCTAAAGGTCTTTCGACAGAAATAATTGATATTCTGCTAATAGGTAATATCAACGCTCATTATTTAGTTGAAACAATCGAAAAACTTCAATTAGCACTTTCAAAGAAAATTAGGTTTGTAACCTTCACAGAAGAAGAATCAAATGATAAAAATTTCGATTGTGAGGATTTTGTTTTAATTTTCGAGAAATGAGTGCTGTTGAATTGGAAAAAAATTGGCTAGCTATTTACACCAAATCTCGAGCAGAAAAAAAAGTAGAGGAAAGACTAATTAAAGAAGGAATTGAAGCTTATTGTCCTACCTATACTACTGTAAAACAATGGAGTGACAGAAAAAAAAAAGTAATTCTACCATTAATACCAAGTTATGTTTTTGTTAAGGTCGACATAAAAGAAAGACAAAAAGTATTAATGTCACAAGGTGTTTTAAATTATGTTTATTGGCAAGGTAAGCCAGCTATAATAAGAGATAAAGAGATTGCTATACTTCAAAATCAATTGACAAATAGAGTTATACCTGAGGGAAAAGTTGGCGACTTTATACAAATCAAAGATGGCGTTTTTAAAGGTTTAGAAGGAACTATTAAAGAAATACAGACAAACAAAACAATTATTACGTTGGAAAGTCTTGGAATTACCATTCATTTATCCTCACTATAAATTATTAGAAAAATATTAGATTAATGGAAGAAAACTGGACAGAGGTAATTGAGCCTAACAAATCATTGTTCAATCTTAATTTTAAAGAATTGTGGAAATACCGCGATTTGATTTTAATATTTGTACGTCGTGATATTGTTTCTGTTTATAAACAAACCGTTTTAGGACCACTTTGGTTTTTCTTAGGACCATTGTTTACTGTTTTCACATTTGTATTTGTTTTTAGCCAAATTGCAAAAATATCAACAGATAATATTCCAGCCCCTCTATTTTATTTGGCGGGAACAACCTTATGGAATTACTTTCAAGCATGCTTATCCGGAACTTCAAACACTTTCATTAGTAACGCTGGGATTTTTGGAAAAGTATATTTTCCGAGACTTGTTTCACCTATTTCAATGGTAATTTCCAATTTATTAAAATTTGGAATTCAGTTATTGATGTTTTTATGTTTTTGGGGCTATTATTATTACAAAGGCAGTATCTCACCAAATATTTACATTTTATTGTTACCGTTTCTAATACTTTTAATGGGTGCAATGGCGCTAGGAATTGGAATTATTATATCATCACTTACAACTAAATATAGAGATTTAACCTATTTCATTGGTTTTGGAATTTCTTTATTGATGTATGCTACTCCAGTTATTTACCCGATCTCAGCAATTCCAGATATGTACAAATCAGTAGTTACATATAACCCAATTGCCCCGATCATTGAAACATTTCGCTACGGCTTTACAGGCTCTGGTTATTTTACTTGGAACGGATTAATTTATAGTTCAGTTTTTACAATTATCGTGTTATTCATAGGAACAATTCTTTTCAATAAAATTGAAAGAACATTCATGGATACTGTCTGATTAATGTTTTATTAACAGACCAAAAAATAGAAAATGACAGTAATTAAAGTCGAACATTTATACAAACAATACAGACTAGGTCAGGTAGGAAGTGGCACACTAAAAGATGACTTTTCTAGGTGGGTTGCCAGTTTAAGAGGAAAAGAAGACCCTCTTTTGAAAATCGGAGAAGTAAATGACAGAACAGTAGTTGGAGAAAGCGATTATGTATTATCTCTTCGAGATATTAATTTTGAAGTAAATGAAGGCGAAGTTCTTGGAATTATCGGAAAAAACGGAGCAGGAAAATCTACACTATTAAAAGTATTATCAAAAGTTACAGCTCCTTCATCTGGACAAATTAAAATAAAAGGTAGAG
>CAMDGP010000048.1 GCA_945897765.1 Chitinophaga pinensis | reverse complement strand
CATTCTCTGTTTCTTCTTTACTAAAACCACCGCAAATCAAATGCGGCACAGCATCTACATGGTATTTATTCATAATTGCAGCACAAATTCCGACTGTTCCTGGTCGTTTACGTATGGCGATTTTCTCTAATAAACCATTGTCGTGTTCTTTATAAACATATTCTTCACGGTGGTAGGTGACATTTATGAATTTTGGTTTAAACTCCATTAATGGATCTATTCCATCGAAAATGGACTGGATGCTTTTACCTTTCAATGGTGGTAAAATCTCGAATGAGAAAAGGGTTTCGTTAGCGTTTTGTATATGTTCGGTTACTTTCATTTTTTTTTAGTTAGGACAAAGATACTTTTTTAACAAATAAAAGAGATGTTTGTTATGTTGTTTCCTGAATTGCTTCCAAAATTCTTTTCCCCGCCTCGCGGATTTCTTCCTCTGAAATGATTAATGGTGGTGATAAACGAAAGCTATATGGATGAGATAAAAACCAAAAAGTTAACACTCCTTTTTCGAGGCATTTTGCAACTACTTTTGCAACGCGTTCGCTGGATTCCATATCAAAAGCGAACATCATTCCGATTCTTCTTACTGCTTTAATTTCAGGATTTTGAGCGATGATTTCTTCTAATAATTTTCCGTATTTCTCAACTCGATTCCAATTGATTTCGGTTTTCATTACCTCAATACAAGCAGTGGCAGCAGCACAAACAACAGGGTGACCGCCAAAAGTAGTGATGTGTCCCAACATTGGATTGTATGTAAACTCATTCAAGTTTTTCTGAGAAGAAACCAAAGCTCCAATTGGCATTCCTCCACCTAGAGCTTTGCCTAAAGTCAACACATCAGGCACGATTCCAAAGTGTTCAAACGCAAACATAGACCCTGTTCTCCCTATTCCACATTGGATTTCGTCGAAAATCAATAAAGCTCCGACTTCATTACAACGTTTTCTTAAAGCATGTAAAAAAGCTAAATCCGGAATTCGAACTCCAGCGTCTCCTTGAATCGTTTCAATGATAACTCCTGCTGTTTTTTCAGAAATCTGCTTAATTCCTTCAATATCATTGTGCATTAAAAATCGAACGTCTGGCAACAAAGGACGAAAAGCTTGTTTTTTAATTTCATTTCCTGAAATACTCAAAGATCCCATTGTGCTTCCATGGTAAGAGCCTCGAAATGAAACAATTTCCATTTTTCCTGTTACTCTTTTTGCCAATTTTATAGCCGCTTCATTTGCCTCTGTACCAGAATTTACAACGTAAACACTATCTAAAGTCGGTGGTAGAACGGATAATAAAGCATTTGTCAAGCCATTCTGTGGATCTTGAACAAACTCACCATAAACCATTACATGTAAGTACTTATCCGCTTGATTTTTAATAGCTTCCACAACTTTCGGGTGGCGGTGTCCAATATTGTTCACTGCAACTCCCGAAATCATATCCATGTAAACTTTCCCCGATTTTGCCGTGATGTTTATTCCTTCCGCTTTTTCAACTTCAATTAAAAATGGAAATGGATTCGTTTGACCGAGGTGTTCTAAAAAAAAATCTTTATTGCTCATCTATTTCTCTAAAACTTCAATAATTGGTTGACCTGTCATTGCACCTGAACGTTGAAGGTTCAAAATATGAGTTAAAGTTGGAGCAATATCAATAATGTCATAAGGAGTAAAAACATCTTTTGATTGAATTCCAGCGCCATACCATAATAACGGAACGTGCCCATCGTAATTGAATGCGGAACCGTGTGAAGTACCTTGGTGATCTTTTTCAGAAACTTTCGATTTCGGTAAAAAACCTGGCTCTAAAATAAAAAGGACGTCTCCGCTTCGATTATAAACAAAACCTTTACGCAACATATCTTTCCATTCATTGTCACTAGATGTATTTTGACCTAATTCACCAGCAGTAAAAACTGATTTCACATTTATCCAAGTGCGAACTTTAGCAGCTACGAATTGAGCTACCGACTCACGATTTAATTTTAAAGAATCAATTCTTTTGTGGTTCAAATAAATGTTTAAGTTTTCTTCGATTTCAATTAAATCAGCGCCAAATTCCTTGATTGAAGAACTACGCAAATCTTCCATGTTTTTGTCCAAGTAGAAATAACCTCCTGGCATTTTTTTATCTACCAACATTTGCGGAACAGGAACAACTGCGTGATCGGCCGTTAAGAAAATAACGAAACCATTTTTACCATACATTTTTTCCAAGCCGTCCATCATTTTTTTTAAATCTCTGTCTAAGCGCACATAAATATCTTCTAATTCTAACGAATAAGGTCCAAAAGCATGACCAGCAATATCAGGTGTTGAATAACTCACGCATAACATATCCGTTTGATTATCTAAGCCTAAAGCTTCTTTTTCGATTGCTTCCAACGCAAAATCTGTCAATAAATCATTTGCAAAAGGCGAAGTGGTAAATAATTTTGGACTTGCTTTTCCTCCACCCATTTCAATAAAGTTATACGGAAAAGTGGCGCTTGTCTTTCCAGGTAAAACAACCTCATAAGGACTTTCGTCAACAGAGTTATAACGTTCCTTTGGTAACAATAAATCCCATGTTTTGGTGTAAGTTGTTGCGTTTTTTATAGCGTTAAAATCACTCACCCAAGTTGGTAATTCTTTTTTGAAATAAGCACTTGTAATGAAAGTTCCAGTTGCATAATCATACCAATACGAACCATCGCTCAAATGACCTCCAGGTAAAATAGAACCACGATCTTTAATTGACATCGAAATCACTTTTGCTTTTGGATAAGTCATTTTTAGTTGGTCGGTAATCGTGTAAGTTTTCAAATTTTCAGGCGACATTTGTCCTTCTTTTGAACTACTTCCAATTGTTGAAACCGAATTATCTTGCACACAATACATATTTCCTTGTGTTTCACGATTGTACCAATCATTTCCTACTATTCCGTGATTACTAGGTGTTGTTCCAGTATAAATGGAGGCATGTCCGGGTCCTGTAAAAGTTGGAACATAATTATAAAGCGTATTTCGGCAATTCATTCCTTTTTTCAAAAAACGATTGAATCCGCCTTCGATAAAATTGGCTTGATAGCGGTATAAATATTCATAACACATCTGATCTACAACAATTCCAACAACTAATTTTGGTGGTTTCGAACGTTGGGCATTAATTGAAATTGAAAAAAACAAAGCAATTAAAACTATTATTGGAAGTTTCTTCATAAAATTCTAAATTGATTTCAAATTTACACATTGCGTTTGATTATATTTGTTTCCAAATTGTTAAGCAACTAATATTTTGCTTCAAACGTCTAAAAAATAAAAGCTTATGAAAAATCTATTTACATTAATATTCCTTTCGTTCGTTGGTTTTTCCAATGCGCAATATGTAACAACAGGAAATGCAAACAATTCAAACACTTGCAATGGCTCTGCAATAATTCAGGATTCTACAGCAGTTATTTCCGTTCAAAACTGGTCTGATGGTGGGGCAATAATACAAACAGGAGGATACGCCATTTATAATTTATGTCAGGGAACTTATACCGTAACTTTTACAACACTCAATGGTCCCATGACGGAAACATTTACAATTACAAGCAATCCTTGTGCTGGTTTTTTTGCAACAGCAACAACTACATACATCTCTAATCCATCTGCTTGTGATGGCTCGGCAACAATTTCAGTAACTGGCGGAACAGCACCTTTTACTTATTCAAATTCAAATCAAACAATAAATTCTACAATAAATAATCTGTGCGAGGGATACTATAACATTTCTGTTGTGGATGCCTCGAGTTGTTCGACTTATGTTTCTTTCAATATCACTCAAGACTCGACAAATATTACAAATTGCAATGGTTTTTCAGCATCACTTTCAACTATTAACGCAACTTCAAATTCAATTTGTGACGGTTCTTATACAGTTTACGTAATTGGTGGAACAGCTCCTTACTATTACAACTCAAACAATGGAGCAACTTCACCAACACTAAATAATTTATGTCCTGGAACTTATTCTGTATCAGTTACGGATGCCTCTGGATGCACAGCAAATGCAACAGGAATTGTAGGAAATAATTCAGGTGCAACTGTAGGCGATACAATTATTTTTAACGGAACTGTTTTTAGTGATTCATCAGTAGTTGGCACTTCGATAAGCGATTGGATTGATGAATGTTCATTTGATTACAATGATGTGGTAAGTGCAAGTGTTTCTTCTTATCTAACTTACATTGATTCGACACTTGTAACATGGCAAATTGGTTTGAATAACGGTACTCAAATTTACATTAGCGCTTTTTATCAGTTCAATTCGGGATTTGGAGTTTATGATGTTATTCTTCAATTAGTTTGCGGACAAAAAGACAATCCGAGATACCTACAAATAAATTCTCAAATTAATTATCAGTTAGTTGGGATTTCAGAAAATGAAAACACTAAGTTGCAATTATTCCCTAATCCAGTTCAAGATGAATTAACAATTTCTGGAGTTAGTGAAGCTTCAACTTATGAAATAATCGACTTGAACGGACGCGTAATTTTGGCAGGAAAACTTTCTGCAATTGAAAATAAAATAAATGTAATTAATTTATTCAATGGTAATTATCTCTTTGTAATCAAAAACTCTAATGGTGTTTTACATTACAATTTCGTTAAATAAATAACTCTCTCTTATCAAACGGGAAAGGCAGGAATTTTTGGTTTCTGCCTTTTTTTTGTACAAAACAATATACTTTAAAACACTATTGATTTGAAAATTTTAAGTAAAAGAAATACTAGGAATACTGACAAAAACTTCATTTCCAATAGTGAAGACGTATCTAAATTCTTTTAAAATCCTGTCGAATTAATTTAAACGATTGAGTTGTTAATTGATAAAAAAAACAACCCATACCCTCTATTTACTTCAAATATCCTCTTGCTCTTAAATCTTTCTGAATTGCAACTATATCTTCTGGAATTTCAAAATTAATTAACCAATTCACATCCAAACCGTTGTAAATACAAAGTTTCATGATGCTTGGAAACGATCCAATTAGCTCTCCTAAGGTTTCGATATCTTCCTTGAAATCGTATTGCAAATCTTCATGCATTGCTTTGACTTGTGTCAAGATTTTAAAACTTCTCGCAATCACATATATATTAAAAGCATACGATCTATTCGGCATTTCGCGGTTTAATTCTTCCTTTAAGTTTGACAAGGAAAGAATCAACATTTTTAGATTTAAGTATGGCTCGCTGTATTTGTCTTTCGTGGTTGAAACAAGCTCATTTACCATTCCACTCATTTCTTTAACTTCTTGTAAGTAAATATCAGAAGAATAAAATCGGGTTTTAACAGCTGCGACAATTTTTTGAAATCTTTCCTCTAATTCGGACCTAAAAGCTTCCACCGATTTCGTTTCTAACAATTGAAAATAGAGTTGATTCACCAAAACCTTATCTTTTTTAATCAGTCGAAATAATAATTTATCCTTTTCTTTTTCAGGCATAGCAAGAATAGCCTCTTTAAATTCTGTTTCTATTTTCATTGATTCTATTTTTCAAAAGCAAAATAAACCATAATTCAATCACAAAAACGGATTAGGATTTGATTTTTCTAACAATAAGTAGGAATTTAAAAAATCATTTGAAGATTATAAACTCAATATTTTCTACTTTTACATTTTAACACAACTAAAAGTAGTTAGTAAAAAGTTAATTGTAATTGTGTTGTGAACTCATTGTTCATCTGAAAGTTAACGAGACTGCACTCTTCACTTTTAACTCTTAACTTTTCTCTATTAACTTTAAGTTCTCAACTTTCAGTTCAAATGTCTGTCCATAAAAACGTAAAAAAAGTTACTACTCACACTTTGCAAGAAATGAAAAATGCAGGTGTAAAAATATCTATGCTAACTGGTTATGATTTTTCTATCGCAAGAATTATTGACGAAGCAGGAATGGATATCATCCTTGTTGGCGATTCGGCTTCTAACGTTATGGCGGGACACGAAACAACTTTACCTATCACTCTAGACCAAATGATTTACCACGCTTCTTCTGTTGTAAGGGCGGTTGATAGAGCATTGGTTGTGGTCGATTTACCTTTTGGTTCTTACCAAGGAAATTCAAAAGAAGCACTTTCAAGTTCTATTCGAATTATGAAAGAATCAGGTGGACACGCTGTAAAAATGGAAGGTGGACAAGAAATTTTGGAATCTATCAAGCGTATTTTAACAGCTGGAATTCCTGTAATGGGACATTTAGGTTTAACGCCACAGTCGATTTATAAATTTGGAACTTACGTCGTTCGAGCGAAAGAAGAAGAAGAAGCTAATCGCTTGATTGAAGATGCAAAAGCGTTGGAAGAAGCAGGTTGTTTCGCTATCGTTTTAGAAAAAATTCCAGCAACATTGGCAACGAAAGTAGCTAAAATGGTTTCAATTCCAATCATCGGAATAGGCGCTGGAAATGGAGTTGATGGTCAAGTGCTGGTCGTTCACGATATGTTGGGAATCAATAACGAATTTAGTCCGCGTTTTTTGCGTAAATACAATAATTTACACGAGCAAATGATGCGTTCATTTCAAGAGTATATTAGCGACGTTCGATCAGGAGATTTCCCTAATGAATCTGAGCAATATTAAAAATTGTTTATGAATTTTCATCGATTTTCAATTTTATGTAGTCTATTTTTTTTGGTGTTATTTTCATGTAATACAACAGATAACAAAAAAGTTACGTCTAAAAACACTTCACAAAACTTATGCAAACACAGTCGATGGTTGAAGATTTATGACAACGGACAAATCGTCACTATTAAAATCACGAATCCCGATAATTCCAAGCAAGTTTTTGTATTTGAAGGTAAGTTGAATTCCAAACAGAATGAACTAAATTCAGAAAAAAAAAATCAATTTACCTATTTCAAAAATGGCGGTTTTATCTTCGACGCACATCGGAATGTTAAATGAACTCAATGCCATAAATACGATTGCAGCCATCTCAAATGTAAAGTATGTTTACCAAAGGGAGGTAAAAAGTGGTATTAAATCAGGGCAAATTATTTCTCTTGGCGACGAAGGACAAATTTCCATCGATAAATTGCTTCAATCGAAAACTAAAGTAATGATTTACAGTGCTTTTAGCGGAGAATTTTCACAGCAAAAAAAGTTAGACAAACTGGGAATTATTAGCATCCCTAATTACGACTGGCGCGAAACTACCCCACTTGGAAAAGCAGACTGGTTGTTGCTTTTTGGTTATTTGACCGATAAACAAAAACAAGCAAAAGAAAGAATCGCTCGACTAAACACCTTATATTCTCTAGGAATTATTGAAGGAAAAAAAATCAAAAACAACGAAATTTTTCTTCTTGGAAATCAAATGGGCGACTATTGGTATGCGCCAGCTGGTGAAAGTTACCAAGCAATTTTGTTGAAAGATGCTGGAATTAACTATCTATACTCGAATACCAAAGGAACTGGAAGTCTAGCTTTGCCGATGGAACAGGTTATTAAAGATGCTGAAAAAGCAACGATTTGGTTAAATCCTGGTTTTAAAAGCAAAAAAGAAATTCTCTTAAGTAATCCGAAAGCGACATTTTTAACTGTTTTTCAAAAAGGAAAAATCTATTGCTATTCTGCAAACATGAATAATTTCTGGGAAAATAGTACGATTCAACCGCATTGGTTTTTACATGATTTACATGAAATCAAAGCGAATACGGCAACGAACGAAAACTTGTATTTTTATAAGTCAGTGGAATGAAAAACACAAAACGACTGAATTGGTTTTTAATTGGATCAATGGTTATTTTTCCATTAATGGCCTATTTTCATTTAAGCATTGGTGAAATTCAGATAAATTTTAGCGATTTGAAAAATTCCATTTTTAGTTATGATGCGCAAAACACCGCTCAATTATTAGCACACGAATTTCGATTTCCACGTTTAATCATGGCTTGTGTTGCTGGCGCAGGTCTTTCATTAGCTGGAATGTTAATGCAAACGCTTTTCAACAATCCACTTGCTGGGCCATACGTATTGGGAGTAAATTCAGGTGCAAGTCTAATGGTGGCAATTAGTCTATTAACGGGAATTCAATTTTTTGGAACAAATTTAGGTTTGATTAGTGCAGCATTAATAGGTGCTTTTGCAGCAGGAATGCTGATGATGTCTGTGACAAGTTTTCTGAAATCACAAGTTTCCTTACTTTTGGTCGGTTTGATGTTTGGAAGTTTCACCTCAGCGATTGTTTCTTTTTTAGAAGTGAGTTCAAAGGCAGAACAACTCAAAAGCTTCACGCTGTGGTCGATGGGTTCGTTGCAAAATGTGTTATTGGAACAAATTCCTTTGATTCTATTCTTTTTCTTAATCGGAATAGTATTAAGTGCCTTAATCGTAAAACCTTTAAATTTACTAGTAATTGGCGAAAATGCTGCTTCTTTGTTGGGGATAAAAATTCAACAAACAAGGATAGTGATTTTGGTCATAACTGCTTTGCTGACAGGTTTAATTACAGCTTTTTGTGGTCCAATTGCTTTTGTGGGATTAGCTGTTCCAAACATCACACGTATTTTACTAAAAACACAAAATCATTCACAATTAATCCTTGGAAATTTGATTATTGGAAGCACTTTTCTAGTTGCTTGTGATACATTCATTCAATATTTGGAAAGTTCTGTACAACTACCGATAAATGTTCTAACATCATTAATTGGTGCGCCTTTCGTGATAATTGTATTAATTCGTCGAACAAAATGATACGATTCCAACAAATACAAATTGGTTACAAACATTCCTTGATTTCAATTGATAATTTGGAGTTAGAATCGAGTGCAATTTATGCTTTGGTTGGAAGAAATGGAAGTGGAAAATCGACATTTTTAAAAACGATAACAGGACAAACCAGCTTGCTAGGAGGAAATTTAGAAATTGATTTTCGTTCATCTAAAGAAGTTAAAGCTGATGAATTGTCACGCATTATTTCATTTGTCGAAAGTAAGTTTGATGGCGTTTCTTTTCTTTCTGTAGAAAATTATTTAGCCTTGGGACGAGCGCCTTACACGAATGCTTTAGGACGTTTGAGTACGAAAGATTGGGCAATCGTTCATGAAGTTGCGGAAGAAATGGGTTTGACTCAGTTTTTAGAAAAAGATACAATTAATTTAAGTGATGGCGAACGTCAATTATGTGCGATCGCTCGGGCTTTGGTTCAACAAACGCCCATTTTATTACTTGATGAACCAACCGCATTTTTAGATTATGCCAACAAGCAATTATTGATGGATAAATTACTACATATTGCTAAAGAGAAACAGAAATGCATCATTTTTTCCACCCACGATTTAGATTTATGCATTGAGAACAAAATAGAATTTATAGCCCTGAAAAACAAAACCTTAGAAAAAGCAAAAGGTTTCACTAAACTTGAATTGATTAGCTTACTGGAGGAAAAAGGATAAAGTTCTCAATACAAAAACCCAAATAACAAAAGCGGAATTGTCTTTTCAGTTGAATTGCTGATTTCGAGAGGCTCAATCAGCAATTATAAATAGATCTTTGATCTTTCTACTAACTTTCAGTTTTCAGTTAGTTACTTCCCAATTATAAATTTTACATTCTAAATTTTCAATTGCTTACATATTGCGTCGATACTGTCCACCAACTTCAAAAAGCGCATTCGTAATTTGACCCAACGAAGCATATTTACAGGTCTCCATCAATTCTTCAAACATATTGCGATTATTGACTGCAGCATCTTGAACTTTTTCGATACCAGTTTTTGACAATTCAATATTTCCATTTTGCAATTCGTTTAACATCTCGATTTGATATTGCTTTTCCTCCTCCGTTGCGCGAATCACTTCTTTTGGTAACATAGTTGGAGAGCCTTTTGAACTTAAGAAGGTATTCACACCAATAATTGGAAATTCACCAGTATGTTTCAAGGTCTCGTAATACAACGATTCTTCTTGAATTTTTGAACGTTGATACATCGTTTCCATCGCACCTAAAACGCCACCTCTTTCCGTGATTCTATCAAATTCTGACAATACAGCTTCTTCCACTAAATCCGTTAAATCATCGATGATAAATGAACCTTGTAGTGGATTTTCGTTTTTCGCCAAACCTAATTCACGATTGATAATCAACTGAATAGCCATTGCACGACGCACTGATTCTTCTGTTGGTGTCGTAATCGCCTCATCGTAAGCGTTGGTATGCAAAGAGTTACAGTTATCATAAATCGCATACAAAGCTTGTAAAGTGGTACGAATATCGTTGAAGTCAATTTCTTGTGCATGTAACGAACGACCTGAAGTTTGAATATGGTATTTCAACATTTGCGCTCTTGGATTTGCTCCGTATTTTTTAGCCAACGCTTTCGCCCAAATTCTTCTCGCTACACGACCAATCACAGCGTATTCAGGATCGATTCCGTTGGAGAAAAAGAACGATAAATTCGGACCAAAATCATTGATGTCCATTCCACGGCTTAAGTAATACTCCACGTAAGTGAAACCATTTGCCAAAGTGAATGCCAACTGTGTAATCGGATTCGCACCTGCTTCTGCAATGTGGTAACCAGAAATTGAAACCGAATAGAAGTTACGCACTCCATTATTAATGAAATATTGTTGCACATCACCCATTAATCTCAAAGCAAATTCAGTTGAGAAAATACAGGTATTCTGAGCTTGGTCTTCTTTCAAAATATCTGCTTGTACGGTTCCACGCACTTGTTTTAAGGTGTCTGCCTTGATTTGGGCATAAACGTCAGCTGGTAAAACTTGGTCACCTGTAACACCTAACAACATCAAACCTAAACCGTCATTTCCTTCAGGTAATTCACCTTGGTAACTTGGACGCTTTGTTCCTTTCTGTTTGTAAATCGCAGCAATTTTAGCTTCCACTTCAGTTTCTAAACCGTTCGCTTTGATGTATTTTTCACAATTTTGGTCGATTGCTGCATTCATAAAGAATCCTAACAACATTGGTGCTGGTCCATTGATAGTCATTGAAACGGAAGTCGCTGGATGACTCAAATCGAAACCAGAATATAATTTTTTAGCATCGTCTAAACAGCAAATCGAAACACCAGAATTTCCAATTTTACCATAAATATCAGGACGAATCGCTGGGTCATTTCCGTATAAAGTCACCGAGTCAAAAGCAGTTGAAAGTCGTTTTGCAGGCATTCCTAAACTCACGTAATGGAAACGTTTGTTGGTTCTTTCCGGACCACCTTCGCCAGCAAACATACGCGTTGGATCTTCTCCTTCGCGTTTGAAA
>CAMDGP010000047.1 GCA_945897765.1 Chitinophaga pinensis | reverse complement strand
TACACAACATTTGATAGCTGAGTTGGCAAAAAAAGACGCTGCCTTTAAGGATTTACAGGCAAAAGATTGTATTTTTAGAATCAATCGTGACATTCGTTTTTCTAAAGATAAAGCTCCTTACAAAATGATGTGTTCTGCAATTGTTGCTCCAGGAGGAAAAAAAAACAAAGCTATTAACGGAATTTATTTTGAACTGGGGCCTGAACATGTGCGTGTTTATGGTGGAATCTATGAAATCGAAAAAGAGGACTTAGAAGCTTTGCGAGAAGGAATTGCAGAAAACCTTGAAACCTTTCAGAAACTTTATTCAGCAAAGAACTTCAAAAATACTTTCGGGAATTTGCGGGGTGAATCCAATAAAAAACTGCATCCTCACCTCAAAGAAGTAGCTGAAAATGAACCTCTTATTTATAATAAACAATTTTACTTTTTTGCTGAATTTCCAGCAGCAACCGTAGTAGATGAAAATTTAGACCAATTAATCTTGGAATGTTACGCTGTTGGTCAGCCTTTAGAATCTTTTTTTAATCAATTTATTCAACGCTCATGAAATGTTTTGCACTCATAATTTTCCTGTTTTCTAACCTAATTTCTTTTGCCCAACTCAAAGAATTAACACTGAAAGATGCTGTAATGCTTCAAGGTAGAAGCTTAGCTCCCGATAGAATTAATGACTTTCAATGGATTGCCAACACTTCTAATTATTCCTTTCTAAGTAAAAATTGGCAATCACTTTATAAATCAGATGTTGTAAGCAAAACAGAAACTGAAATTGCCAATATCGCAGATGTTAACCTCGCAACTGGAGCCGAATTTCTAGGATTCATCGGCTTAACTTGGATAGATGAAAATCAATTTACTCTAAATGATGGTAGTACTTTAGTGATTTATAATTTATTGACAAAAAAAGGAAATATACTACAAACGCTACCTGAAAATGCAGAAAATGGTCAGTTTCACTCAAGTTTGAACCATGTTGCATTTACAGTTGAAAACAACCTTTGGATTCAAAAAGCAGGAGAAAAAGCAATAGCAGTTGCGAATTTCACTGATAAAAATATCGTAAGTGGTCAAACAATTGCGCGTAATGAATTTGGAATTTCACAAGGAATTTTCTGGTCGCCCAACGGTGCTTTTCTAGCTTTTTATCAGAAAGATGAAACCAATGTTCACAATTATCCTTTACTGGACATAAACACTACTCCAGGAACATTGACTTCTATAAAATATCCAATGGCTGGACAAAAATCAGAAGAACCAAAACTTGGAATCTATAATTTGAATACAAAAACGACGGTTTACATTTCTCCAAAAGGAGCTAAAGATGATTACTTGACTAACGTATGTTTTACACCTGATAATAAATATGTGATGATTGCGGAAGTTAACCGTGGTCAAAATCAGTGTTGGTTAAATGTTTACGATGTAAATACAGGTGTTTTCGTTAAAACGATTTTAGAAGAAAAAAATGACAAATGGATTGAACCAGAACACGCACCGTTTTTTCCTTTAGCAACTAGTAATAACTTCATTTGGGTTTCAGAAAGAACAGGATTTAATAACCTTTTCTTTTACGATTTCAACACAAATTCGGTAAGCCAATTAACCAATCACAATTTCGTGATTAAAGAAATTTTATCAGCGAGTAAAGATGGAAATTTGATCTATTATAAAGCAACGGGTGAAAATCCAACGAACACAGTTGTTTATGTCTTCGATAGAAAAAAAACGAAATCAACTTTATTAACGACAAAAGAAGGAACGCATAATTTTGCGGTAAATCAGGCTGGAACGTATTTCTACGATGCTTTTAGTAATGGAAATGTTGCAAATTATGCTCAAATTTCGACGTTAGCTGGTAAGCAACAAAAACTGTTAATTGAATCCAAAGATAAATTGGCTGAATATAAACTTGGGGCTTCAGAAATTGGCAAAATCAAAGGGAAAGATGGTTCAGATTTGTATTATCGTTTGATCAAACCTAGCAATTTTGATGCTTCAAAAAAATATCCAGTTCTTGTTTATGTTTATGGTGGTCCTCACGCTCAAATGGTTACCAATTCTTGGTTAAATGGTGCGAATCTTTGGATGCATTGGATGGCTGAACAAGGCTATTTGGTGTTTACTTTAGATAATCGCGGTTCTAGTGAAAGAGGTTTTGCCTTCGAATCTCAAATTCACCGTCAACTTGGAAATGTGGAAATAGAAGACCAACTTTCAGGAGTTGAATTTTTAAAATCATTGGCTTATGTTGATGTCAATCGTTTAGCTGTTCATGGTTGGTCATTCGGTGGATTCATGACCACTTCATTGATGTTGCGCCAACCCGATGTATTCAAAGTGGGTGTTGCAGGCGGACCTGTTACAGACTGGAAATATTACGAAATTATGTACGGAGAACGCTACATGGATCAACCTGAAGAAAATCCAAAAGGCTACGAACTAGCTTCACTTTTGAACCATGCAGGTAATCTAAAAGGCGATTTATTGTTGATTCATGGTACAATTGATGACGTTGTAGTGATGCAACACAACTACGCATTAGTGAAGAAATTTGTGGACTTAGGAATTCAAATGGACTTCTTCCCCTACCCGATGCATAAACACAATGTGACTGGAAAAGACCGTGTGCATTTAATTGAGAAAGTATTGAATTACGTTATTGAGAATAATAAATAATGCGCTTGATTCTGCTTCTATTTTTTGGGTTAAATTCAGTTGTTACTTTTTCTCAGATTGTAGAAACCATTATTTACCAAGAAGGGGAAATTCACGCAAGAGGAATTGAATACGCTAAAAACAGTTTGTACCTTGCTTGTAATAATGGCATGCTATATCGCTACGATTTGAACAGTAAGAAAACCTATATTTTAAATCCAGCGGAAGAAGCTCCTGAATTAAGAGATGTTGCTCACAACAAAAATCATGTTCTTACCATGCAAAGTGGAAAGGAAGGATTGGTTATTTGGACCGATCAATTTGGTAAATTAACAAGTTCTTGTTATTTGAAAAATGAAAAAGGCCAGGATTTAAAAGAAGTATTTTGGGATGGAATAACGATAGAAAATAAGCTTGGATTTTTGATGGGTGACCCTATTGATGGTTTTTTTACCTTGTTTTATTCTTCGAATGCTGGAAAAGATTGGAAACCTTGTTCTGGAAAAATAAAAGCCTTTGACGGTGAAGCTGGTTTTGCAGCAAGTGGTAGTACCGTTCAAATTCTTGATGGTATTTTTTACTTTGTTTCTGGAGGATTAAAATCAAGAATTCATTTCAGCAGAAACAAAGGAAAAACGTGGGAAAGTATAGAAATTCCATTTGGATCAAAAGAATCAGCTGGACCTTTTTCATTGGCAATCAAAGATACATCAAACATGCTTGTTGTTGGTGGAGACTACGAAAAAGCAAATTCAACGGAAAACAATTGTTTCATTACCAATGATGGTGGCAAAACATGGAAAAGTAGTTTTAGTCCACCAAATGGTTATCGTTCGTGCGTTATTTTCACAAATGGAGTTTACTATGCTTGCGGAACAAACGGCATGGATTATTCATTAGATAACGGTTTGAATTGGCAAAAACTGAACGACTTAAATACTTTTTCAATGGCCTTCGATGAAAAATTTATTTTTGCAACAAGTACACAGGGCAAAGTGTTGAAAATCAAGAAAATTCAAAAACTATGATTGCAGCATCTAATTTAAAATCAAGAGGTTTTGAAGACTTTAAAGTTAAAGAAGGTGGAATGACGGAAATAATAAAAACAGCTATTCCAAAAACAAAATATGTTTGTCCGACAACTCTTTCATGAAAAGTAAGTTTTAATTTCTAAAAGATCATTTGTATAATGCAAATGACCTTTTTTTATTTTAATCTCTCACCTTTTATCATGCGATTTTTTCCTTGCAAGTCTTTTTTGATTTCTATGGCCTGAAAACCGATATCTTCAAGGTAAGTCATCACTTCTTCACTGTACAAATGGTGCAATTCAAAATAAAGTAAACCACCAATTTTCAGTTTTTGAATCGCTATATCGGCAATACGTTCGTAAAAAATGATTGGTGAATCGTTCTCAACGAAAAGGGCAAGGTGTGGTTCAAAATCTAAAACGTTGATTGCCATTTCAGCTTTCTCACTTTCTGGAATATAAGGCGGATTTGAAACGATTAGATCCAAGTCAGAAAGAGTGCTCCAAAAGTCAGCATTAACATCCAAAGCATCTGCAGTTTCAAACAAGACTTCAAGCTTATTCAATTGAGCATTTTCACGAGCCAAATCGTTTGCTTTATCAGAAATATCGACACCTAAAATGGTAGCGTTTTTATAAACGGATTTCAAAGCCAAAGCAATGCATCCCGAACCGGAACAAATATCAACGGCTTTTTGAATGATTTTGTTTTCTGAAATCCAATCTACTAATTCTTCAGTTTCTGGTCGCGGAATCAAAGCACGCTTATCACATTTAATGGTAAGTCCATAGAATTCTGTTTCGCCCAAAATGTACTGAAAAGGTTCGTTTTCCTGCAAACGTTTCACGTAAAACCGGATAAACAACAAATCGGATTCTGACAAACGAAAATCAGCATTCATCAACAAATCAGCGCGCGACCAATTAAATCGTTTGCAAATGATTTCTGTCCACATGAGCTTCAGTTCGGATTCAGAAAATCCTTCCAATCGCTCAGAGAAATATGCTTTTGCAGAATTGAGTGTGTTGTCTTTTACAAACATGAATTGCTATTGAAAAGTGAAATGAACAAATTGAAATAGTATCTCACTAATTAATTCAAAAAATTATTATTGTTTTCTCAATTGAATAAATTCTTTAATTTTTTCGTTCTCAATCAAAACTGTGAGATTGTAATAAGTTAATTTCCAGACTCCTTTTTCTTTGGTACAAATACCACTTCCACGACAATCCTCCATCCACGTTTTTAAATCTTCATCGAACCAAGCAGTTTTGCCGTCTCTAGAGAAATTCCATTTGCGATTGCTCGCTTTGAAATCCCATGCTTTTCCTTTGTCGAAATAGGGTTTTGAAAAACCTTGAAATTCCTTTTTTGTCCATCGCTCCCCTGGCGCAGTTCCTAAGAAAATAAAATCGTTTGTTGTTGGTGCGAAATATGCTATAAAATCTGCATTCGCAGCTGCTAAATGCCATGCATCCATTAATTTATTCAATGATTCCGTTTCCTTTTGAGCGAAGGAGGGGAAACAAATAAATGCAAGAAAAAGAAATAATATTTTTTTCATAAAACTGAAAGATGATAACTGAAAACTGAAAGTGGAACCAAACTTTCAACTATCAGTTTTCAGTTCTCAACTATTTTTTACTTTTCTCTAACGCCATACACGCTTTCGCAGCATTGTAAACATTCACAACACCACCAGTTGTGCATAAGGGAGTCAATACCGCATATTTAACTGAACTAGTGAACATTGCTTCTTTAATTTCCAACATTGATAAACTTGGAAAGTAAGATTTCAGCATAGCTGCAACTCCAGCAACCATTGGTGCTGCCATAGAAGTCCCTTGTAAATTTTTGTATTCACTTTGAGGAACCGTATTGTAAATTTCAAATCCTGGTGCGAAAATATCTACACGCTCTTGACCAAAATTTGAAAAAGAAGCTACCAATTCATTTTTATCCTTTGTTGATGCACCAATTGTAACAAAATGAGCTAAAGGTTCAGCTTGAAAACTATACAATGATGTAGGGAAATTCGGCTCAAAATCAACATCTTTAGCGTCATTTCCAGAAGCGTGAACTAACAAAACTCCTTTTGAATCAGCGTATTCGAAAGCTTGAAAAACTTCCTCTTGATGCGGGGAATATGATTTTCCAAAAGACATATTAATTACAAGCGCTCCATTATCAACTGCATAACGAATTGCCAAAGCAATATCCTTATCTTGTTCATCTCCGTTTGGAACAGCACGTAAAGACATAATTTTCACATTGTCAGCAACACCATCTCCTCCTTTGTTATTTCCTCTAACTGCACAAATAATTCCCGAAACGTGCGTTCCGTGCAATGCATCAGGACCTTCAACATCTGGATTTCCGTAATTCTTATCCGAAAAATCATCAACATTGTCTCCAATTAATGAGCGATCATCGTAATTTACATTCAAATTAAACTTAACCTGATCTAAAATATACTTTACAGTTTCTTTATCGAATTGACCACTTTCAAGCATTGGCATATATTGATCAAAATTTGCCAATTCATCCTCTACTTCAAGTTTTACTGTTTCATAAAGTGTAAATTCTTCATCAAAACCAATAGTCGCAGGATCGATTCCGTCGTATTTCTCCATCAATTTGGCAAGAATTCGAGTTTTCTCTAGTCGTGTAGCATCTAAATTTTCACCTTTAGCATTTCCTAAAAAGTTCCATCCATGGACATCATCGATATAGCCATTTTTATCATCGTCAATTCCGTTTTTTGGGATTTCTTTGGTGTTTACCCAAATTTTCCCTTGTAAATCTTCGTGTTCAATATCAACACCAGAGTCAATTACGGCAACAATTACAGGCTGAGACGTTTTCTTTTTCAGTAATCCGTATGCTTTGTCTGTTTGCATGCCTACCCCTTCTCCATTGTACCAATTTAATGTTCCTGGAATTGGTTGAGCAATAATTTTTGTATTGAATGCAAATACAGCTAAAAGTAGGCTGATTTTAAAGAATGTCTTTTTCATGAACTATATTTTTTTTTCAAAAATAACATTTATAACGTGAATAATTAAGTTTAAATTGAATTGCATTGAATTTTGATTGTGAGTTTATTAAATGTTTTCGTAATTTGCAAAAGATTTGTAACTATGAAAAATATCTTTCTTCTATTCCTATCAATTCTATTTCTGAATCAAGGATTTTCACAACAAGCTTATTTGCGCTTTGAAGATTATTTAAAATCTAATCCAAAGCAATCTACTTCTTTTACAATTCCAAATACAGCGGCAAATAAGACTTTTCTTGCCAGTCAAAATGTGACGGTGAAATACGAAACTCCCAATTGGATTTTCATCCAAACAGCAGCAAACTGGATGGATGAACAACAGAAAAAAGGAAAAATTGATAAATTTTATTTTGAATTTGCACCGCCTGTTTCTTTGGGAGACTCAGCCGTTTTTCGTCACAAAATAAATTTAGTACATCAAGGAGTGAGTTTGGATACTTCCTACACTGGAAAAGGCGTCATAGTGGGAATTGTAGACGAGGGAATTGATTTTAATCACCCCGATTTCAAGTTATCAAATGGTAAAACACGTGTACTTCGTTATTGGGATCATACCACTAATTCAGGAACAATTCCAGCACCTTATGGTTACGGAATTGTGTGGGATAAAACACAAATAGACAATGGTCAATGTACGAGTTTGGAAACAGGAACTGCACATGGAACAACTGTTTCTGGAATGGCGGTAGGAAATGGACGTGCAAATAACACGAATAAAGGTGTTGCACCTGATGCAGATATAATCGTTGTTGAAACCGACTTTGGACTTCCTAATTGGACTTTAACCATCGCAGACGCTTGTGATTATATTTTTAAAGTTGCTGATTCTTTGGGGAAACCTGCTGTTGTAAATCTTTCCTTAGGTTCTTATCTTGGAAGCCACGACGGAAAAGATCCAGCGGCAGAATACATCGATCAATTATTGACAGAAAAGGAAGGCAGAATTGTAGTTTGTGCCGCTGGAAATTCTGGTGATCAAGGAAAATATCACGTGCACGGAAATTTATCACAAGACACCTCTTTTGTTTGGTGTAAAAATAACCCAGGTAATTCTGTTTTAGGTCCAAATAAAATAATCTTTGATCTTTGGGCGGACACATCTAGCAACTTTTCCTATGCTTATGGTGCTGATTTACCGGCTCCAACTTACGGTTTCCGAGGGAGAACTGGATTTAGAAATATTTATAACGATCCTGCGAGTGTTCCCGTATATGATACAATTTATAATTCAAATGGAGGACGAATTGCAACCATTGAAACTTATCGAGAAGTTGTGGGTTCAAATTTTCATATGCAAACTGTATTCAGAAATATCGATTCACTGAATTATTTATATCGCTTTGAGACATTCGGGACAGGAACTTATGATATTTGGGGAGGAGTTTGGCTTGGTTTCAGTGATTTTGAAACACAAATTCCAGACACTTCTATTATGTCTGAAATTGCATTTTATAATACACCAGATACACTTCAATCAATTGTTTCCTCATGGAATTGTTCTGATAAAGTAATTTCTGTTGGTAACATTCGAAATCGTTCGGGACATATTAACAAAAATGGAAGTGCGTACGTACCTTCAACAATTATTCCGGTTGGAACGCTTGAGCCATCAAGTAGTAAAGGTCCAAACAGATTGGGAGTTATAAAACCAGATGTTGTAGCAAGCGGTGGGATTTCATTAACAGCAGGACCGATGTGGTTTCTTTCAAACCCTGCTAATAACCCATCAATTGATCAAGGAGGATTTCATGTTAGAAATGGCGGAACTTCTATGGCTTCGCCCGTTGTTGCTGGAATTGCAGCTCTATACTTACAGAAATGTTCAAAAGCAACTTTTCAAGATTTTAAAGACGATTTATTAAATACTTCAAACACAAACGCATCAACTGGAATAACACCAAACTTCGCTTATGGAAATGGAATTGTAAATGGTCATGAAACAATTCTTCAAAAACATAGAACTGCTGTTATTACAGGGCCAGTGGGGATTTGTCCGGGTTCAAGTGCAACCCTTACACTTTCCACTAGTATGATTCCAACCTCCATTTTGTGGTCAAATGGTTCGCAATCGCTCACAACAACAACTGCAACTCCAGGTTCCTATCGAACTGTTGTTACAGACGTAATGGGTTGTAAATCTCGATCAAACACAATCAACTTAGCTTCGTTTACTAATCCTTTTGTGTATGCAGGTCCTAACCAATTAATTTGCCCGAATACAACAATTACTTTAAACGGAAGTGGAACAGCGTCAACTTACAATTGGCTTGATGGTGTAACGAATGGCGTTCCTTTTATTCCAACTGCAGGAATGTATTATGTAATAGGTTCTAATTCTAACGGTTGCACAGCGAAAGACTCTCTTTTTATTGATTTCTACGCAGTTGGATCTATCATTTATGATGAAACTGTTAGCCAAATTAGTCAAGGATCATTGCCAATAAATTTAACGGAAGGAATTCCATCAGGAGGAACGTATTCTGGTGATGGAGTAATTGGGACAAGTTTTCATCCAGGGTTGGCTGGTGTTGGAACACATATAATCACCTATTCAATACCCGATGTTTTTGGATGTTATCAAACAGATACATCCACCATTAATGTTTACACAAGCGCTTCTCTTTCTGAAGAAACGGAAACGAAGATTAAAATTTATCCGAATCCAAGTAATCAGCTTTTAAATGTTGAAGCAAAAGGAATGACGAATGCAAAGGTTGTTTCTTTGGATGGTAAGCTAATAATGGAAGTTACAAATAATGATTTTTTAACCTTTGAAGTAACGGAGCTTACTCCAAGTATTTATTTACTTGAAATGAAGTTCGAAAATGGGCAATCTGTCGTAAAAAGATTTAAGGTTGATTAAAAATTCAGCTTGAAAAAGATTATTAGTGCTTGTTTTTCAGGTATCGCTTTTCTTTGCCTTGCGCAGCCATTAAGGAATAAAAATAACGAAGGTGGTATTTTAAGTTTAGCCGTTCGAATAACTATTTCGCTTTTGAATTATAGCGAAACGAGTAATTTTATCGCTTTAATACAGATTGTTCTAAAAACACCTTAAATAAACACTTATACCATTTACACTAACACCTGAAAGATGTAACTTCTGCTCTAAATTTAATAATTCCCTGTAACTGAAAGTATGAAAATGAAGATTAAGGTTGGTATGCTTTCCTATTGTTCTTTTGCTTTACTCATAAATTTTAACTAATTAATAGCTTTGTTACAATATTCAGACATAGTCAATTCAACAGTCGTTCTTAATTATCGAATTTTTAATAAAATCTATAGTAATCTTGTAATTTTGTTCCAACCATGTCTTATCTTATTGTCCTTCCAATTTTTGAAATTAAACCAAGTCGATTATCAAAAGTTTCTTTGGTTCTATTGTATGTAGGGCTTGTTTTTTTGATTTCCTTAAAGGTTTAAACTAGAAAAGAAAAGCTCAGTCGTTTTTTTCTTTTTTATCAAATTGTTTAAACCATCCTTAAACCAACAATAAAAAAGCCTTTCAAGAAATCTCCTGAAAGGCTTTGTGGCACTAGTGTGACCCCGAAAGGATTCGAACCTTTGACCTTCGCCTTAGAAGGGCGTTGCTCTATCCAGCTGAGCTACGGGGCCAGTTTTTTTTTCTGCTTGGCGGCAGTTGCTTCCGTCTGTTGACGTATAAATACTTTACCAAATTTTATTCTGCTTGGAGCCAGTGGTTTTGAAGTAATTATTTAGACTTACAACTTGATAAATCAAAAAAGGGGGATGATTGCTCATCCCCCTTTGTCGGGGCGGCAGGATTCGAACCTGCGACCTCCTGGTCCCAAACCAGGCGCGATGACCGGACTACGCTACGCCCCGAGCTTTAATCTAATTATTTCAATTCTTTCTGAACGTTTTTCAGAAAGCGAGTGCAAAAGTAAGCATTTTATTCTAATTTACAAGTATAAAACTTAACTTTCATTTTATTTGCGGAGAGAGCGGGATTCGAACCCGCGGTACAGTTACCCGTACGTCAGTTTAGCAAACTGGTGGTTTCAGCCACTCACCCATCCCTCCTTAGTTTATTGAACGGACGCCAAAAGTATAAATTAAATTTATTTAAAATCCGTTTTTCTGGAAAAAATTAAACCGAATATTCAAAATTCCCTTTTTCTCCTCTAATCGTTACCTTTTTATTTGGTGCAGACTCAACTCTACCTATTATTTTTGCTTCTATAGCAAAGCTTTCAGAGATTTCTATTAAACTTTTTGCAATGTCCTCATTCACATATAATTCCATCCGATGTCCCATATTGAAAACCTTATACATTTCTTCCCAACTTGTGCCTGACTCTTTTTGAATCATATCAAATAAAGGTGGAATTGGAAATAAATTATCTTTTATAATATGTAACTTATCAATAAAATGTAACACTTTCGTTTGCCCTCCTCCCGAACAATGAACCATTCCGTGGATGTCATTGCGGTGATTTTCCAGCATTTTTTTAATAACAGGTGCATACGTTCGTGTAGGCGATAAAACCAACTTTCCAGCATCTATGGGAGAACCTTCAACTGAATCCAATAAATTTTTTGTGCCGCTGTAAACTAAATCACGTGGAACATTGGGGTCAAAACTTTCTGGGAATTCACTTGCCAAGCTTTTTGAGAAGACATCGTGGCGCGCACTTGTCAAACCATT
>CAMDGP010000046.1 GCA_945897765.1 Chitinophaga pinensis | reverse complement strand
TATTCTGCGGATAATATACAAGTATTAGAAGGTCTTGAGGCGGTACGTAAGCACCCAGCGATGTATATCGGAGACACAGGAATCAAAGGTTTGCACCACCTTGTTTACGAGGTTGTAGATAACTCCATTGATGAGGCACTTGCAGGATATTGTGATACTATTCATGTTTACATAAACGAAGACAACTCAGTAACAGTTCGCGATAATGGTCGTGGTATTCCAACTGCAATGCACACAAAAGAGAAAAAGTCAGCGCTTGAGGTTGTAATGACTGTTCTACATGCTGGTGGTAAATTCGACAAGGACACTTATAAAGTTTCTGGTGGATTACATGGTGTTGGGGTTTCTTGTGTGAATGCATTATCAATTGCTTTAAAAGCAACTGTTTATCGTGAGGGGAAAATTTTCCAACAAGAATATAGCATTGGTAAACCACTATACGATGTAAAAATCGTCGGTGAATCAACAGAAAACGGTACAGAAGTAACTTTCAAGCCAGACGGTACAATCTTTGAATTTACAGAATACAACTTCGACACATTGGCTGCTCGTATGCGTGAATTAGCTTTCTTGAATAAAGGAATCACAATCACACTTACAGATCGAAGAACAGAAGATGAAAATGGTAAAGCACCAATGACAACTTACCATTCAGAAGGTGGTTTGCGTGAGTTTGCTCAATACTTGGACAGAAACCGTGAAGCATTAATTACTGACGTAATTTATTTTGAAGGTGAACGTGAAAATATTCCTGTTGAAGTTGCTTTAACTTACAACACTTCATACACTGAAAATATTCAAGCGTATGTGAATAACATCAATACGCACGAAGGTGGAACGCATTTATCTGGTTTCAGAAGAGGTTTGACGAATACCTTAAAAAAATACGCAATGGATTCTGGAATTCTTGCAAGAGAAAAAATTGAAATTGATGGAGATGATTTCCGTGAAGGATTGACGGCTGTTCTTTCTGTAAAAGTTCAAGAACCACAATTTGAAGGTCAAACAAAAACTAAATTAGGCAACAGAGAAGTTACAGCTCCAGTAAGTCAAGCTGTTTCTGAAATGCTTTCTGCTTATTTAGAAGAACATCCTGCAGAAGCAAAATTAATCGTTGAAAAAGTTATTCTTGCAGCAAGAGCTCGTCACGCAGCGAGAAAGGCCCGAGAAATGGTTCAACGCAAAAACGTTTTAACTGGTTCTGGTTTACCCGGAAAATTAGCTGACTGTTCTGAAAAAGATCCTGCTTTGTGTGAGATTTACTTCGTCGAGGGAGATTCAGCAGGTGGAACAGCGAAACAAGGTCGAGACCGCCATTTTCAAGCAATTATGCCTTTAAGAGGTAAAATATTGAACGTTGAAAAAGCAATGCAACACAAAATCTTCGAAAACGAGGAGATTAAAAATATCTATACAGCATTAGGTGTGAGAATCGGGACTGAAGAAGACTCTAAAGCTCTTAACTTAGATAAATTAAGATACCACAAAATCATTATCATGTGTGATGCCGATGTCGATGGTTCTCATATCGAGACTTTAATTTTGACATTCTTGTTCCGCTACATGAAAGTATTGATTGAAAACGGATACATATATATTGCAACACCGCCGTTGTATCAAGTGAAAAAAGGTACAAAATCGGAATATGCATGGAACGAAGATATGCGCGATCGTTTGATTCAAGAATTAAAAGGTGGTGGAAGTGAATCTTCAGTTAATGTTCAACGATACAAAGGTTTAGGGGAAATGAACGCAGAACAATTATGGGAAACAACAATGAATCCTGAAATGAGAACGTTGCGTCAAGTAACAATTGAAAACGCTGCAGAATGCGATCAGATTTTCTCTATGCTAATGGGAGATGATGTTCCACCTCGCAGAGAATTCATTGAGAAAAACGCAAAATATGCGAAAGTAGACGTTTGATTTTCAAATCGACTAAAAATAAAAAAATCCCACTCGAAAAATTTCAAGTGGGATTTTTGTTTTCCTAAAGTACAAATCAATATTTTCGTAGTATGAAAAACTATTCACTTTTATTCATTATTCTTGGTTTTGCCTTTTTATCTTTTCAATTTGAAGACAGAAAGCAATCAAATTCTTATTTGAAAAATAATTTTATTAACTCTGAGGATACGAGCTTTTTCCATTTAAGCAAAGGCTCATTTTTAGAATTGCCAAGGCTACATGATTCCTCTCAAATGATTACGCATTTAGGCTACACTTTGGGATACAATGAAGCCTGTGAACAAGCAGCTTGGGTCGCTTATAGTTTAACGAAACAAGAAACAAGTGGTATAATTGAACGTGGCGACAATTTTACTGTTGATCCACAGGTTAAAACTGGTTCGGCAAATAAAGCGGATTATCTTAAAAGTGGTTTTGATAGAGGGCATTTAGCACCAGCAGCAGATATGAAATGGTCGGAGCAAGCGATGGATGAATCCTTTTATTTTAGTAATATGAGTCCACAATTACCAGCTTTCAATCGCGGTGTTTGGAAAAGACTAGAAGAAAAAATGCGTGATTGGGCAATTATTTATGACTCCATACTTATTGTCACAGGACCTATTTTGAACTCAAATTTAACTAAAATTGGTCCGAATGAAGTTTGTGTTCCAACCCATTATTACAAAGTAATTTTAGACTTTAAAAAAACACAATCAAAAGCAATTGGTTTTGTTATACCAAATGATGGTTCGAAGGAAGATTTAAGAAGTTTTGCAGTTTCAATTGACTCTGTTGAACAAATCACAGGTTTAGATTTCTTTTTTCAATTGAAAGATACGTTTGAGTTTCAACTTGAAAAAGAAGTTTGTTTAGATTGCTGGGAATGGTAAAGTTAAAGGCATAAAAAAAACCGCCTTTCAGCGGTTTAAAAAAATATCTTGATTTAATGAACGAGCGATGTATATGCCTCGGCATCCAATAAATTTTGGATTTCATCTGCATTAGAAATTTTAACTTTTACCATCCATCCTGCACCATAGGGATCAGAGTTTACTAATTCTGGATTACCATCTAATTCTTCATTAAATTCTAACATCTCACCACTTATTGGCATAAATAAATCTGAAACTGTTTTTACAGCTTCGATAGATCCAAAAATTTCTTCTTGTGCAATTGTTTCTCCAACTGTTTCAATTTCAACATATACGATATCTCCTAATTCACTTTGTGCAAATTCTGTAATTCCTACAGTTGCGATATCACCTTCAATTCTAACCCACTCGTGGTCTTTTGTGTACTTTAATTCAGCTGGAATATTCATATTAAATAGTTTTTACAAATGTAATAAAATGGTAGTTGAAAATTTATGTGTTAATAAAATAATAGTCAAAATAAACTAAATATTAAACCCCTTCTATCTTAGCATGAATTTTACCACTCCAAAAAAGTGGTTTTAAGCTGTTGATATCATTGTCAAAAGTAAAACTAAAAGTTGCTTTAAAAATCCCCTTATCAAATGCTTCTGTATCCAAGAAGAATTTACCACCATTTAATCGGAAAATTTTGAATTCACCTTTGTCTAGTTTGTGATAAGCCCAAGCTGTTAAATAACTATCTTTGATTCTGAAGAAAACACTGCATTTTGAGGATGAATCTTGGATAACACTTCCTTCAAGGACAAAATTTCCATATCTTCTTACCTTGATAAAATTAGACGGCTTCCAATCATAAAGGGTACTTCGTGATTCTAGGGTATGATATTTTCTTGTTGAGTCAACAATTTGGTAGTAAGCATCCGTTGAATCACTTATTATCAACCCTTCTTCATCCATCATTTTTTGAACACGATCAGAACAATTTTGGAGACAAGCTATTTGTTGCGCATCATTTAATCCCACGTTTGAAGCATAAGACCATTTTGAAGCAAATGAAAAATTCCCTTTCAAATTTGTAAACCACGAAATCTCAATTTGAATATCGTCTTTTATGTTAATTGAACTTGACTTCAAAAGAAACCCAAGTAAAATTGCTGACATCAAAATTGAAAAAATCTTAAAATTAACTTTTTTATGTATTTTCATCTCATTTCCAAGGTCAAAGTAAACGCATCAATTCGAGAAAAGGAAACTATTTTTATTATTTTATGTAATTACCCCTTTGATTTTGTCCTCATTAACTTCAACTAAAACCTTTCTACCCTGTTTTTATCTTAAAAAGTAACATCTGAGGAAGGAACTAAATGACACTTAAGATTTTCGCCATTACTTTTCCATCTTCATAATAAATGTAAATCCCTTTTTCGAGCGTGTTTTTATAAGTATCGATAAGTTTAGAAATATTTAATTCTTGACTATCTTCAGCTTTATTTAAAGGAAAAAGAGATGATTTTGAAAAGCTTTTCTCCAAATCAACATTGACTTTTACTGTTCCAGTTCGGATAATAACTGTAATATTTTGGTGTAAATCAGAACTATTTTTCTTTGTTTTGAAGTAACATTTATTATCTGATTCAATCCCAATAAATTGTGGAAAGTTTAAAATTATTTTTTCTTGATTTTCAATCCACTTTAAAATTTGTTTTAGCTGGTATTTAAAACTAAACAATCTCAAATAGTGTAGTTGTGCCATTTACTCCTTATTTTTGAAAAAAAATAATATTATGGCTAACAAGCGAATTTTAAAAAAGAGTCTAAACGAATTGGTTTATGACGTAGTTGATGAATGTTATTTCATTCAAACGACAGATGCAACAAAAATTGATGCAACTGAAAAATTAATCAATGAGGCAGCAACATTTCAAGATACAACAATCAGAAGAATAAAAACCGCAAGAGGAAAAGCTGAATTTCGTGCAATTGTAACGGATGTAGAAGAAAAAGCTGATCATTTCGTTGATGCATTGAATAGTATTCAATAATTCAATCTCTATGCAAAAATTCAATTGGAAACAGTTAGTTGCACTTTTAGGCTTATTTCTTTTTGTTTTAATTCTACTTTTAACAGGTGGAAAATCAACATTTTGGAATGCAACAGCTTTAAGTGGATTGATGATTTACTTTTGGGTTTTTGAAGTTATTTCTATTTACATTACTGCTTTACTGCCAATCATTCTTGCCGTTCCTTTAGGAATATTAAACACAGATGATTTGGCTGCAACATATGGAAATGGAAGTGTTTACTTGTTTTTCGGTGGATTTGTTCTTGCATTGGGCTTAGAGAAATGGAAAGTGCACGAACAAATCGCCAGAAGAATACTTTTAATTGTTGGTGATTCTAAACCTAAAATTTTACTAGGTTTTTTATTAAGCACAGGTTTTCTGAGCATGTGGATTTCAAATACTGCAACCGCCCTAATGATGTTACCAATGGCAATTGCGATTATTCAATCAATGCCTGTAGAACATCAAAAATCTAAATTTTCTTTATTTCTAATGTTGTCGGTTGCCTATGCTGCTAGTATTGGTGGTCTTGGTACGCTTGTAGGTTCTCCTCCAAATATTCAAATGGCAGGGATTTTAGAAAAAAACTTTGGTATTACCGTTTCGTTTTTTGATTGGATGAAAGTCGCTATGCCAATGAGTATCTTGCTTCTTCTACTTGCTTATTTTGTTTTTTACATTGGACTTGGAAAGGAGCGTAATGATAAACACGATTTCAAACTTGAGAAACAAGCTTGGACATCTGAGCAACTAAGAGCATTGGCTGTATTCGGTTGCGTTGCTGTTCTTTGGATTTTTAGAGATTTAATTAACGACCTTACTGGCATAAGTTATAAAGATGAAAGCGCTGCCGTTTTAGGAGCTGTGGTTTTGTTTATTATTCCGCAATCAAACAAGCAAAAATCATTATTAGAATGGCATGACACTGAGAAACTACCTTGGGGAATTTTATTGTTATTTGGAGGTGGATTAGCGCTTGCAGCCATGCTTGAAAAAAATGGAATTGTAGATGTTTTAATTGAAGTTTTTAAAACTTACAAAGACGTTTCTGTTTTAGTTATGATTTCAATTATTGTTTTGATTGGCATTTTCGCTTCTGAAGTTCTGTCAAACTTAGCATTAGTTGTAATATTTGTGCCAATTGTAGCCACTTTTGCACAAGAATCAGGCTACTCAGTTTTGCAACTTTGCATTCCTTTAACATTTGGAGCAAGTTGTGCATTCATGATGCCTGTTGGAACACCACCCAACGCAATTGCCTATTCATCTGGATATATTAAGATGAATGATATGATTAAATATGGTTTCGTAATGAATATCATAAGTGGAATAATTATAATCATTTTTGGATTTTTGTTTCTATAGTTAAAATTTATTGCTATTTTCGAATACTAAAATTTTAAACTATGATTCAAGCGCAACGTTTATTCGACATACCTTATCATCAATTAAAAAACTATCCTAATTCAAACATGTTTGTGACTAAAACAAACGGGAATTGGATTGGAATGAAAACTGCAGACTTCATAGAAAAAGCAAATTTGTTGTCAAGGGGACTTATTTCTCTAGGTATCAATGCCGGAGATCGAGTAGCTGTATCTAGTAACAATCGCGTGGAATGGAACCTTTTTGATATTGCTGTTCAACAAACTGGTGCAGTATTAGTCCCTTTATATCCAAACATTTCAGAAAATGATTACCGTTTCATTTTAAATGATGCAGAGGTAAAAATCTGTGTTGTTGGAAACGAAGAATTAGCAAACAAAATGAAAAATGTCAAAGGTGATGTTCCAAGTTTGCAACATTTAATGACTTTTGATGAAGTTGCTGGTTTTACAAATTGGGTGGCAATTGACCAAGCAGCTGAAAACACAGACGAATCAGTTGTTAAAGAACGTATGGGCGCTGTAAAACATGAAGATTTAGTTACAATAATTTACACATCAGGAACGACAGGACAACCAAAAGGGGTAATGCTTTCTCACAAAAATATCCTCTCAAATGTAGAAGCTTGTTTAGACCCAATTCCAGCAGATAATTCTTCTAGAGTACTGACTTTTTTACCAGTTTGTCATATTTACGAACGCATGTTGCATTATTTGTATATGTATATTGGCTGTTCAGTTTATTTTGCTGAATCAATGGATACAATTGGTGACAACATTCGCGAAATTAAACCTGATGTTTTTTCTGCTGTTCCAAGATTAATAGAAAAGGTTTTTGATAAAATCATGGCAAAAGGTGATGATTTAACAGGAATTAAGCGAAAACTATTTTTCTGGGCTGTAGATTTAGCTGAAGAATTTGATGTCGTTGGAAAATCAGGATGGTATCACTTCAAACTAAAAATTGCTCGAAAATTAATTTTTTCAAAATGGCAAGAAGCACTTGGCGGAAATGTTCGTGCTATTGCATCGGGAAGTGCTGCACTACAACCAAGATTAGCTCGTATTTTTTTAGCTGCTGATATTCCTATATTAGAAGGATACGGCTTAACAGAAACTTCACCTGTTGTGTCTGTAAACTCATTCGATAAAGGAATTCGTATTGGAACAGTTGGTGCATTGATTGATGGTGTGCAAGTAAAAATCGCTGAAGATGGAGAAATCCTTGTAAAAGGTCCAAATGTTATGATGGGTTATTACAAAAACCCGGAGGCAACAGCAGAAGTAATCGATAATGAAGGTTGGTTCCATACTGGAGATATTGGTATTTTCCAAGAAGGTAAATTCCTAAAAATCACAGACCGTAAAAAAGAAATTTTTAAAACTTCTGGCGGTAAATATATTGCGCCACAAGGAATGGAAAATAAATTCAAAGAATCGCGATTCATCGAACAAATAATGGTAATAGGTGAAGGTGAAAAATTCCCTGGAGCTTTAATTGTTCCAAGTTTTGCATTTGTGAGAGAATGGGCAACAAGAAAAGGCTTAGATTTTGAAAAATTATCGAATGAAGAAATAGCTGCAACCCCTGATCTTCATGAACGTATCAATCAAGAGGTTAGCGCTTTGAATAAAGAATATGGAAATTGGGAGCAAATTAAAAAGTTTGTTCTTCTACCAAAAGAATTTTCTATTGATGGCGATGAATTAACACCAACATTAAAACTAAAACGCAAGAAAATATTGGCTAAATACCAAAATGAATATAAATCAATTTATTGCGATTAGTAGGCTATACACTTTAAAAAAGGCTCATTTTGAATTCGAAATGAGCCTTTTTTATTGCTCAAAACTTTGATTTTTATCTAATATGACTTTAGACTCTTTTTAAATTATTAAATTTGTACCTAAAATAATTTTATATGGCATATTTATTTACTTCTGAGTCCGTTTCTGAAGGACATCCGGATAAAGTTTCCGACCAAATTTCAGATGCGTTAATTGACAATTTCATGGCTTTTGACCCAACTTCGAAAGTTGCTTGTGAAACTTTAGTAACTACTGGACAAGTTGTATTAGCAGGTGAAGTGAAATCAAAATCATATTTAGATGTACAAGCAATTGCACGTGAAACAATACGTAAAATTGGTTATACAAAATCAGAATACATGTTTGATGCGAATTCATGTGGTATTTTTTCAGCAATTCACGAGCAATCTTCTGATATTAATCAAGGTGTTGAACGCACAAATCCTGAAGATCAAGGTGCTGGTGACCAAGGAATGATGTTTGGTTATGCTACTAAAGAAACTGACAATTATATGCCTTTGGCTTTAGATTTAGCACATAAAATCTTACAAGAGTTATCATACATTCGCAACAACGAGGGGGATTTAATTCCGTATTTACGTCCAGATGCAAAATCACAAGTAACAATTGAATATTCTGATGATAATGTTCCTCAAAGAATTGATACAATTGTTGTTTCTACTCAACATGATGATTTTGCTGCTGAGCCAGAAATGTTAGCGAAAATCAAAAAAGATATAGTAGAAATAGTAATTCCTCGTGTGAAAGCGAAATTAAAACCAGAATTACAAGCATTATTTAATGATGCCATTACTTATCATATCAACCCAACTGGAAAATTTGTTATCGGTGGACCACACGGAGATACAGGTTTGACAGGACGTAAAATTATCGTTGATACTTACGGTGGAAAAGGTGCTCACGGTGGTGGTGCATTCTCTGGAAAAGACCCTTCGAAAGTGGACCGTTCTGCTGCTTATGCTACTCGTCACATGGCGAAAAATGCAGTTGCAGCTGGATTGTGTGATGAAATCTTAGTACAAGTTTCTTACGCTATCGGTGTTGCTAAACCTTGTGGTTTGTACGTAAGCACTTACGGAACTTCAAAAGTGGACAAAACAGACGGAGAAATCGCTGAAATTTTAAGTGAGATTTTCGACATGCGCCCATACTTTATCGAACAACGTTTGAAATTACGTAATCCAATTTACCAAGAAACTGCTGCTTATGGTCACATGGGTCGCAAAAACGAAGTTGTTACTAAAACTTTTAAAGCTCCAGACGGAACTACTGTTTCTAAGGTCGTTGAATTGTTTACTTGGGAAAAATTAGATTTCGTTGATAAAGTGAAAGCTGCATTTAACATCTAATCAATAAGTTAAAAATGATATAAACCCCGATTCTATTTTTAGAGTCGGGATTTTTTTTGTCATATTTGATCCTATACCCAAACAACGCTAAATAACAAACGAGCGGGAATCCCTTCATTCGCAATTATAAATTACCTTTGCAACCATGAATTATAAAAGCGTTCAAATACGTAAAGGAAAAGAACAATCCATATTAAGAAATCATCCGTGGGTGTTCTCTGGTGCGATTTTCACTGATGTGAGTGATTTACAAGACGGAGAAGTGGTTGAAGTGCACGATTTTAAAGGTCGATTTTTAGCGATTGGTCACTTTCAACATGCCACGATTTCTGTTAGAATCCTAAGTTTTAAAGAAACGAACATCGATGCTGCTTTCTTCAATGAAAAAATAGGAAACGCTGTCAACTTGCGCTTGAAACTTGGTTTTTTGAACGAAAACAACAACATTTTCAGAATTTGTCACGGAGAAGGCGATAGTTTGCCAGGTTTAGTGATTGATTTTTACAATGGAGTTGCTGTTATTCAATGTCATTCAATTGGAATGTATAACGCAATTGAATTGATTGCCAATGCTTTGAAAAACGCTTTAGTTAAAAATTTAACTGCCGTTTATTCGAAATCATCAGATACGTTGCCTGAACGCATAGCTCCAGAAGACAGATATATTATTGGCTCAAGCGATACACCTCATCCAGCAATCGAAAATGGTGTACATTATCAAATTGATTGGGTAAAAGGACAAAAAACAGGTTTCTTCATTGATCAACGTGAAAATCGTGCATTGCTTGGGAAATATGCTTTTGGAAAAAAGGTTTTGAATACATTTTGCTACTCAGGCGGTTTCAGCTTACAAGCTTTAAACAAAGGAGCAGATGTGGTTCATTCCTTAGACAGTTCTAAAAAAGCAATTGAATTGACAGAAGCAAACGTTGCTATTAACTCGTTCAAAGGAGAACATGCTTCAATTGTGGCTGACGCAATGGATTATATGAAAGAGTTGAAAGAAGATTACGATATCATCGTTTTGGATCCACCCGCTTTTGCGAAGCACCGCGAAAAACGTCACCAAGCAATTCAAGGTTACAAGCGATTAAACGCACACGCAATTCGTCAAATAAAACCAGGAGGATTGATTTTTACTTTCTCTTGCTCGCAAGTGGTTGATAAATATTTGTTTACAAATACAGTGATTGCTGCAGCGATTGAGTCTGGAAGAAACGTGCGGATTTTGGAACAATTACATCAACCAGCCGATCACCCCATTAACGCATTTCACCCTGAAGGCGAATATTTAAAAGGTCTTGTTATTCAAGTTGACTAATGCTCGATTTACGTTATAAAACGATTCTTACAGTTGCTTTACCGATGATGGTTTCTGGTTTCATCCAATCCATTGTTTTGTTGACGGACGCAGCTTTTGTGGCACGTTATTCCACAGAAGCATTTGATGCAGTCGGAAATGGAGGTTTACTTTTCGTTACGATGTATATGGCTTTACTCGGAATGGGCGACGGTTCACAAATTATCATTGCCAGAAGAATTGGTGAAGAACACACAAGTGCAATTGGTCGTGTTTTTGGAACCTCGTTAATGGTTCATTTCCTTTTGGCAATCATACTTTTCTCGATACTATTTTGGGTGATGCCAGCAGCAGTAATGAGTTACTCTAAGAACGCGCACATCGCTGAAATGCAAGGAAAATTCATCCAAATCAGAAGTTTTGCTTTGTTTTTTGCTATGATTACAATTTCCATTCAAGCTTTGTTTTTAGCGAAAGGGAAAACGTGGGTGGTACTCATCGCAGCAATAATTACAGCAACAAGTAACGTCATTCTCGACTACGGACTCATCTTCGGAAGAATTGGCTTACCAGAAATGGGAATGGAAGGTGCAGCTTTGGCTTCCACAATTGCCGATGGATTGGGAATGTTGTTTTTAGTAATTTATTTGTTCTTCTCAGAGGAACGTCGCGCTTACAAATTATTTGAATATTTCTCTTTCAATTTTAAGTCGATGATTGAGTTACTAAAA
>CAMDGP010000045.1 GCA_945897765.1 Chitinophaga pinensis | reverse complement strand
GTCTTTTCAATTTCTAGAGTTGTTCCAAAAGCAGGAATTATAACAATATCTTCAGTTTTTAAAGTTTCAAAAGCAATCAATTGTTTTCCTTCTGTATCTTGTAAAAACTGAAGCCCATAGGATTGTAAATCTGCATTTACATCTGGATTGTGAATCATTTGACTCAGTAAAAAAATCCGTTTTTCTGGGTTTTCCTGAATAGCTTTATAACTTTTTTCAATTGCATTTTCGACACCATAGCAAAATCCAAAATGTCGTGGAATCAAAAAAGTCACTTTACCAAAAGTAATTTCAGTTGGAGTGAAGTCTTTTTTGCGTGGATCTTCCAATCTACGTTTCGTTTTAACCTTACTAATTATAGGTGATCGATAAAATTCAGGAACTTCGAATTGCTTCATGTTTTTATTTTAAACAACGCAAAAATGCACTGCTTGTTCAGAAAAAAGTAAAATTTAAGAGCCACAACCAACACAATCAATGTAAGTGTCCATCGGTTTAACTCCGTTTAATTTCATTTCAAGATTGTGAATTTGGTCTTTTAAGTCCATATCTGCAAATAAATCACCAGTTAATTGTACTTTCAATGCATTTATTTCTTCTTGAAGTGTTAGTGTTTCTGTGCTCATAGTTTAAAGTTTTCTCAAAATTCCACTTTTTTTTAATGTTCTTTAAAATTCAAAAATTAAGTTTTCAAATGAGTTTTCAACTAAAAAGAAAATTGCCAAAATTCTACAATTTTTTTTCAAGAATTATTCTAAATTTTAATTGATTTTTAAGATCTAAGTTTTTGGAATCACTGTATTTAGCCAATTAGATAAGGCTACCAATTATGCATTCTTAAATCGGTTAACAAATAAATAGATTGTTCAATTAAGTTAAAACCTTATATTCGCAAGACAAAATACAATTAAATGTCAACATCAATAATATCCTTTTCTATTCAAAAATCACTTGAATCAAAAATAAATCAAGTGGATTGGGAGAACTTACCATTTGGTAAAGTCTTTTCGGATCACTTATTTTTGATGGAATACAGCGATGGTCAATGGCAAGAGGGAGCAATAATTCCGTTTGCGCCAATTCCAATGCACCCAGCAATGTCTGCAATTCATTACGGTCAGTCTATTTTTGAAGGTTTGAAAGCCTATAAAAATAAAGCTGGTGAAATCACTATTTTTAGACCAGATATGAACGCAAAACGTTTCAAAGAATCTGCTGAAAGAATGTGTATGCCTCCAGTTTCAGAAGAAATTTTTGTTGAAGCAATTCGTAAATTAGTCGAATTAGATGCTAATTGGGTAACAGATAAAGAGGGTTATTCACTTTATATTCGTCCTTACATGTTTGCAACTGATGAATATGTTGGAATAAAAGCTTCTGATACCTATAAGTTTATGATAATTACTTCGCCTGTTGGCGCGTATTATTCCGAACCAGTTCGAATTAAAATTGAAGAACACTATACGCGGGCAGCAACAGGAGGGGTTGGAAGAGCAAAAGCAGCAGGAAATTATGGTGCTTCTCTTTATCCAGCAAAACAATGTCAAATTCAAGGTTTTCACCAACTTTTATGGACAGATGCAAAAGAACACAAGTACATTGAAGAATCTGGAACAATGAACATCATGTTTCAAATTGGTGGGAAATTAATTACTCCTTCAGAAGATTCTGATACGATTTTGCGCGGAATTACTAAACGTTCCTTAATTGACCTCGTTTTAACTTGGGGAATTGAAGTAGAAGAACGCAAAGTTACGGTTGAAGAAATCGTTTTAGCTGCTCGAAATGGTACTTTGGAAGATGCTTTTGGCGTTGGAACGGCTGCTACAATTGCACAAGTTGCTGTGATTGGTTACCGCGATGAACTTTTGGAAATGCCTGCTATTGAAACTCGTACCTTATCTAACAAAATTAAAGCACACATGGATGCTTTGAAAATGGGTGAGATTGAAGACACTTTTGGGTGGAACTTTAAAGTGTAATCTCAATCCTTGTATGGATTTTCCATAATATTGCATCTAATGAATATGATGCGCCAATTAATCTTACTTTTTGTTACAATTGTCCTCAGTTCTATCAGTTGGGGACAAGTTGTTCTAGTACAGTTCATAGATGCTAAATCAGGTGAGAATGTACATAATGTCAATGTCTTAGCTAAAATAATAGTTCCAAATAATCAAGGAAAAGATTCATTGATTTACCTCCTTTCTTCCAGTAAAGGAATTATAAGTTTCAAACTACAAAATGTTTCGATTGGAACTCAAATCAATGTCAATTGCACGCATCCAATCTACGAGAGTTATTCTAAAACAGTAAAAACAAAGTCCTTAATTGACACGATCAAATTAACTGTTTTATTGCAACCAACGAAATTATTGCAACTCAAAGAAGTTGTGATTAAAGCACCGGGAATTCCAGATACGGTTTTTCAGTCTGAACGATTGAGTGTTGCAGACTTTGAAGTGCAAAATAATGGAGATATTTTACTATTGACTTATCCCAAACAATTAAGTAAAGGCAGTGAAATTGTGCTTTTTGATGGACAACAAATAATAAATAGTTTTCAAGTTAACGACCAAGCACAATCATTGACAAGAGATTACAGAGGAAATTCACATATTATCTGTAAAGACAACGTTTTTGGAGTGTTTATACAAAATAATGAGATTCAATTGGGTTTGTTGCCAAAATCTTACTTTATGCAATATGTAGCGCCAATTGTTGATACGATTCAAACCAAACTTTTCCTTTCCAACTTCAATAAAGATTATCCTGCTTTTGAATATTACACGTTCGATCAAATGGATTCAACTTATCGTGTGATTTTAAAAATCGAGGATGAATTAATGATGGAAATGTACCGCGCAGAATATAAATGGATGGATATACGCACCAAAATGTGGGCAAAAAACAAAGAGCTAGAAACTGGAATTGATGCTGAAATTTGGGTAGGTGCAAACTATTTTACACAATCTATTTATTACAAAGAAGTCTATGCGCCTATGTTTCAACGTAATGATTCTGTTTTCGTGTTCAATTATCCAAAAGATCGTTTAGAAGTTTATAATAAATTTGGTGAATCCATGGATTCAATTGCGATTTACCATCATTACAATGCAAAACAAACAGGCTGGCAAAGTCAACTAATTCAAGATAAAATCACGGGTGCTGTGTATGCAATTTATGAAAAAACTGGTTCAACTTATTTGGGTTTAATAAATTTGAAAACTGGAAATATCACAGAAAAAGTAAAACTAGGATTTCGTTATGTAGATAAAATCAGAGTGCATAACAATGTAGTTTATTATGTTTACCGACCATTTGAATCTACCCAAAAGAAATTTCTTTACAAGGAAAATTTACCATATTCTTTTAGATCAAATAAAACCATAGTCGAAACAAAAATTATTCTAAAAAAATGATTTTTAACGAGATTGCAGATTGAAAATTTTAAATCTGTAATCTGCAATAAACTTTCATTTTTCATATTTAAGTTTTCAGTTGTTAATTTTTCATTTTCAATTTTTCATTTTCAATTCTTACATAGTTCAATTTTTTATAGCTTTACAAAATGTTAGAAATTATTGATGTTTCAAAGTCATTTAACCGAAAATTAGCTGTAGATGCTATATCACTTCAGGTTCAAAAAGGTGAAATTTACGGTTTGTTAGGACCTAATGGAGCGGGAAAGACAACACTTATTCGAATAATTAACCAAATTATTGAAGCTGACAAAGGAACTTTGCGCTTTGACGGTAAATTAATGAGTAATGAACATTTGCGTTTAATTGGGTACTTGCCCGAGGAACGTGGTTTATACAAATCGATGGGCGTTCTTGAACAGTTAGTTTTTTTGGCGCAATTACGTGGAATGTCAAAAGAAAATGCCGTAAAAAATGTAAACTTTTGGTTAGAGAAATTAGAAATTAAAGATTGGTCGAAAAAGCGAATAGAGGAACTTTCAAAAGGAATGGCGCAAAAAGTACAATTCATTGCTGCAATCGTTCATGAACCAGATTTATTGATTTTAGATGAACCTTTGAGTGGTTTCGATCCTTTGAATGTTGAATTAATTTTAAATGAATTGAAAACATTGAAAACTCAGGGTAAAACCATTATTTTATCAACTCACAATATGCGCAGTGTAGAAGAAATTTGTGACCGTGCAGCCCTAATTCATAATTCAAAAAAACTAGCAGAGGATAGTGTTTGGAACTTGCGTGATTCTCAAAAAAGTGGTGAATTTTCAATTCGTTTTAGTGGAAATATGATTGCTCTCGCAAATGCACTTTGGACCGATTTTGAATTGATTGATAAAAAGGAATTAGGAGATGGTCGTTTTTTAGCAGTTGTAAAAATGCGTGGAAAGAATCAAATAAATGATTTATTGAATGCGTTGATGGGACAAATAAAAATTGAAGCAGTCGAAGAACGAATTCCAACTATGCAAGAAGTTTTCATGAATTTGATTGGAAGAAAGGAGGCGCTAGATGCGTAATAGTTGGTTGATTGCAATTCGTGAGTTGAAAGAACGTTTTTCAAATGGAACTTTCTTGTGGATGATGGTACTTGGACCTTTCCTCTTTTTGTTTTTATTGTTCTTTTTATTTAAATCAGGCGATGAAGGAAAGAAAAACTTGAAGGTTCTAATTGCTGATCCAGCAAGCTTAATGGAAAACAAAATAATTGCTTCTGAAAGTAAAACAATAAGTTATTATTTTATTAGTGATTACCTTGAAATTGAAGAGTTTAGAGATGGAAAAGCTTATCAATCTTTTGATGCTTTAATAGAAGTAAATGAAAAGGTATTGATGAATAAAAAGTCCTTTGTTTTTTATCGTGAAAATCCATCAACTGACGTTAAAATGCAACTTAAATTTCAGTTAGAAAGAAGGGTAGAAGAGGTGATGATTGAAAATTTTACAAAACTTTCTGTGGATCAATTTCGTCAGATTAAACAGCCTTTAAACGTTGATTTTCGTAATGTTTACGACCCAAAAAATGAAGCTTCTGACCTCGAAGGTTATGTAGGTTTAGTCTTTGGTTTTTTAATCGTTCTTTTCGTTTTACTTTTTGGAATGACGATTTTGAGAAGCACAACAAAAGAAAAAAGTAATCGAATCGTAGAAGTAATTTTGGCTTCCGTAAAACCGTATCAATTGATGTTGGGGAAAATTACAGGAATTGGTCTTGCAGCTTTGATACAGATTTTTGTTTGGACTTTTTTCATTTCTATTGGTTTGATTATTTTCCGTCAATATATTTTTACAGACATGTTTGATCCTTCTAATTGGGAAGGTATTCAAGTAAGTGCAGAAGTGCAGCAACAATTAATGGAAACTAATTCAGCAGAGCGCTACAATCAATTCGTGGATTTAATTTATGGACGGATTAATTTTGGGTTTATGTTCGTTCATTTCTTGTTCTTTTTTATTGCTGCTTATTATTTTTATGGTGCGTTTTTTAGTACAATAGGATCAATCGCAGGAACTGAAAGCGATGGTCAACAGTTTGTATTACCGATTGTTATCATTTTAGGTTTATCAGTTTACTTAGGATTTTTAGCTGTTGTGGTTCCAGATGCAACGATTGTAAAATATGCAAGTTTGATTCCTTTTACTGCCCCTGTTGTAATGATGGTGAAATTAGCACAAGGTTTACCGATTGGAAGTTATTATTTAGTGATTCTCTCGTTATTGATTTTGGTCGTTTCTACAATTGTTTTGCTGTGGTTAGCAGGAAAAATCTACAAGAATGGAATCTTACAATTCGGACATCGTGCCAAATTAAAGTATATTATTCAAGGGTTAAAGTCGAAATAAATGCGAAAAGCAGTTATTGATTTAGGAACGAACACCTTTAATTTAGCTATAGCCGATGTGGAAAATAATTCTATTCAGTTGTTACATGCTGAGAAAGAAGGTGTTGCAATTGGAATGGGTGGAATCAATGATAAACTGCTTTCAGAGGATGCAATACAACGAGCAATTGCTTGTCTAAAACGATTCAAAAATCGCTGTACTGATTTTCAAGTCACTAAAATTGAAGCGGTTGGTACTTCTGCTATTCGAGATGCGACTAATAAGCATGTGTTTTTAAAGTTGGTGAAAAATCTCACTGGAATTGAAATTGATGTCATTAATGGAATTCAAGAAGCAAATTTAATTTATCAAGGAATCGCTTACACTTACAATTTTGAATCTCCGAGTTTAATAATGGATATTGGTGGTGGAAGTACGGAATTTATTGCCGCTAATTCAAATGGGATTAAAGATTTAATTTCTTTAAATATTGGTGTTTCACGCATTTTTCAATTATTTTCTTTCTCTAATCCAATGACAGCAGAAGACATTTTAAACGTCGGAAATTATTTGGAAGCGCACGAACATGATTTTTTTAATCGCATAAATTGTCAAACTCTAGTTGGCGCTTCAGGGAGTTTCGAAACGTTCTATGAATTGGTTCACAAGAAAACTTATCCTTTAGGATATGATACAAAAGAACTTGATATTAATGAATTTGAATCAATTTTAGACTGGGTAATATCAACTTCTAAATCCGAAAGAGATTTAAACGATTTCATTATTCCTATTCGCAAAAAAATGGCTCCAATCGCTGCGATAAAGACACGATGGGTGCTCAAAAAAATGAAAGCTAATCGCATTATAATTTCTCCTTGCTCATTGAAGGAAGGGGTTTTGCTACGAATGGATTAAAGAAATTAAAATAGACAGTCTTATTTTTAAACGGACTTTTACATCAATCGAATATTGAAATTTATAATGTGTTCTTCAATTTGAAGATAACAATCAACTCTATTGGTTTAATTATAATTCAAAGCTATCATCTTTTTAAACTTGCTGATTTTTAGTGGTTGACAAAGTTTTATCTTTTCAAATTGTAATCATTACCTTTGTAGAAATGATAACAGTCAATCATTTTCGATTTGATAGTGAAATTCCATGAAATTTAAAGATTACAACCTTTCCCAATCTATTGTTAAACAGTTAGATATAATGGGATTTAACCGTCCGACGGATATCCAATTTAGAGCAATAAAACATATTTTAGATGGGGAAGATGTGATGGCTGTAGCTCAAACTGGTACAGGTAAAACGGCTGCTTTCGTCATCCCAATGCTCAATCGTTTATTGGTGAAGCCTCGAGGTAAATATTCTGGAATTCGTGCTTTGATTTTGGTTCCAACACGTGAATTGTGTAAGCAAATTTCACAAGTGGTAGAAGAAATAGGTGCTCAAACGCATTTGCGAGTTTTGGGTTTATATGGTGGCGTTGAGCAGGATAAACAAATCAAATCTTTAAAAGATGGTTTAGATGTTTTGGTTGCCACTCCTGGACGAATGTTTGACCTTATTTCTCAGGGATTTGTGGATATTACGCAACTTGAAATGTTTATTCTTGATGAAGCGGATTTAATGCTTGATTTAGGTTTTAATAAAGATATTCAGGATGTCATTCGCAAGATTCCAAAGCAAAGACAAACGTTATTTTTTACAGCGACGATTTCTAAAAAAATTAAATCTTTAGCTTATGATGTGGTGCGAGATGCGATTCGTATTCAAATTTCACCTCAAAATCCAGTTTCAAAGAATGTTGATCATGCCGTTTGTTTAGTAGAAATGGATGACAAACGTTTCTTCTTGGAAAATTTATTGAAAGAATATCCTGAATACAAATTCATTGTTTTTGTAAGAACGAAAGTAAGAGCTGAACGAGTGGTTGCAGCAATGGAACGTGTTGATATTAAGTCAGAAGCATTGCATGGTGGGATTGAACAACAAGAACGTTTCGCAATATTGGACCGATTTAGAAGTGCCGAAAATAAAGTTTTAATTACTACAGATGTTGCATGTCGTGGAATTGATATTCCAAATATGGATTATGTTGTAAATTACGATTTACCAGAAAATCCCGAAAATTATGTTCACCGTTGTGGTCGAACAGGTCGTGGCAATAACAAAGGGCAAGCAATGTCTTTTTGTAGTATAGAAGAAGTTCCTTTTTTGGAGGCAATCGAAGTTTATACAGGAGAAGAAGTTGAACGCTACTCCATTTCAGAAAGTGATTATCAAGCAATTCTTGGTGATTCGGACGTCGAATTATTCAAAAATGGTGATTACGATTGGCAAAAACTACTTTCAAAAAATGAAAATCCAGAGGGGTGGGATTAGTTTTTAAGTAATTGAAAATCCCTTAAGTAGGTGGTTTTATACTTTAACAATTAATTAAAGAAACATTTGATTTCTAATCTGTATCAAAAACGTACCTTTGAATCGAATTATAGAAATCTTTTCGGAAACATGAAGTTTGTAGTTTTTGTAATATTTGTTTTTGTTTCCCAGTTCTATTTTTCCCAAATACGCTATTACGCTCAAGGTTTTGAAAATGCAACTGCCACTTGTCCCGAAAACTGGACATTTAATGGTGGGAATAGAAACTCCCAACATTTTCGAACAGGTGCTTTTTCTGCAAGAGTTGGAAGATCAGGCGAGAGCAATACATTGATTTTAGATCCCGTTAATGTTTCACTTTTATCCAATGCAAGTTTACGTTTAAATCATTCGATTTTAGGTGGAAATGGTCCTGGAATTGATGTTCGGGAAGGAGTAATTTTTATGGTTTCATTGGATGGAGGAGCTTATACAACTATCTCAAAATTGGCTGGAAGTTACGATCACAGTTACACATGGACGCAAACTGGTGGAGTAGGTGTAATTGCTTGTGCAGCACCAAATGATGTAACTTACCAAACTCCAAATACATTTATATTTCCAATTCCAGCAGGCACAACAACTGTTTCAATTAAAATTGTTTCTGTAAATATTCAAAATGGATCAAATGCAGCCGCAAAGTGTACAAATTTTGTAGCGATGATGACAGATCCAAATCCAACGGCTTCTAATTTTGACCGAAACGACGAAGGAATTTATATTGACGATGTAGAAATTTGGGCTGATGGTCCGGACGCACAAGCACCAATAATAGTTTGTGAAAACGACGCATTTTCCATCGGAATCAATAATACAAACGCCGGAATGACTTTTGCATGGTCGGGTCCAAATGGATTTAATTCCACTATTCAGAATCCGCAAGTTACGTTGGCTGCAACCACCGCAATGACTGGTAGCTATTCAAATATCATTTCTTTTGCTTCTTGTCCTGTTGTGACTTTAAATCAAACGATTACGGTTAATCCAGCTCCTAATTTAGTTGTTACAGGACCGATTGTTTTTTGCGCAGGAACAACTACAACCCTCACAGCTTCAGGAGGAACTTCTTACCAATGGTCGAACGGATTAGGTACAAATCCAAGTGTGACAATTACAGCTGCTGGGACTTATACCGTAACAGCTTCAGGAAGTGGGACTTGTACAAGTGAAGAAACAATAACAGTTGATGAAATTACAAGTCTAACTAATACTACAACAGTAAGTGAATGTGATACTTATTCTTGGGCGGTCAATAATCAAACATACACACAAAGTGGGAATTATACTTTTGTCAATGGTTGTATTACAGAAAATTTAGCTTTAATAATAACAACAAGTACACAAAATTCAACAACTGCAAGCGCTTGTGATTCTTATTTATGGACACAAAATGGAACAACGTACACTACTTCTGGCGTTTATTCGCACATAGTTGGATGTCAAACTGAAATTTTAAATCTAACAATAACTCAAAGTTCTACAAATACGACAATTTTAAACGCATGTAATTCCTATACTTGGGCTGTTAATGGACAAACTTACACAGCTTCAGGAATTTATACTTCTCTTATTGGATGTGTGACAGAAGTACTAGATTTGACAATACAAACTAATCCGATATTAACTTTTAATAATCCAACCGTTTGTCAAGGACAAGCAGCAACATTAACGGTTTCAAGTAGTCAACTTGGTACTACTTTTTTATGGAATGATGGACAAACAACGAGTAGTATCAATGTTTCTCCAAGTATGACTACTTCTTATAATGTAGTTGGGTTAAATCAATATGGTTGTTCTAGCAATGGAATGGGAATGGTAAACATTACTCCAAGTCCAGTTTTGATCTATCAAGATACAAGCGTTTGTTTGGGACAATCGGCAACAATTTCAGTTTCACCGATGACAACTGGCGGAACGTATTTATGGAACACAGGAGAAACAACTGCTTCGATTCAAATTACTCCAACACAAAATACAGCTTACACTGTTCAATACACGTTAAATACTTGTCAATCTTCGGTTGCAACGATTATTGTGAGCATTGCTCCACCTTTTGTTTTAAGTGCTAATAGCGCAACTATTTGCCAAGGAGATTTTGCAACAATTAATGCGACAAGTTCACTTTTAGGTGGTAATTTCACATGGACTAATGGAACAACTGGGTCAACAGCAATTTTTACACCTCAAACTGATACAACAGTTAATTTCACTTATTCTTTAAATGGCTGCTCTAACAATGGTTCAGCAACAATCACTGTTTTAGAATTACCCGATTTATCGTTTAATGCTTCGCAAACAGAAGGTTGTGTTCCATTAAATATTTCTTTTACAACGCCATTTTTGGAATCTAGTCTTTGTTCTTGGAAAATAGATGGTCAAGAAGTTAGTTCAAATTGTGGGGATTTGAATTACTCCTTTAATAATCCAAACTGTTATGATATTTCCTTAACAATTCTTGGAACAAATGGCTGTTCAAATACAGATAGTTACACCGATTTAGTCTGCGTTTTTCCAAAGCCAATTGCAAATTTTTATTATAATGAATTAGCTAATTATCAAACTTCTGCGAATGTTGGTTTCACTAATTCAAGTGAAAATGCATTGCAAAATTGGTGGAATTTTGGTGATGGTGGCACAACTTCCAATGACAATAACCCAACTCATACTTATTACTTCGAAAGTTCCGCTTCATTTAATGTTGAATTAGTTGTTGAAAGTGAGTTTGGTTGTAGAGATTCAGTTCAAAAAGAAGTTAGTTTCAAGGAAGAATTGAATGTGTATGTTCCTAATACATTTACTCCAGATGGAAGTGGTATCAACGAAATTTGGTCACCTATTTTTTCCACCTTTGTAAATGAAGATAATTACCAATGCAGTGTTTTCAATAGTTTCGGAGAGCAAATTTATTTTACCAACGACTATCACCAAGGTTGGGATGGAACTTTTAAAGGAAAAAGAGCTCAAGATGGAACTTATACGTATTACATTCAATTTAGCGGCTTAGGTAACGCGAAAAGCACGATTTTAACAGGGCATATTAATTTATTGAAATAGATTTTTTTGTTAAAAACTCCTAATCTTTTTATGCTAAATGTTTTTTTTCAAGAAAGAACAAGCTAAATTAACTCGACAAATATAACATGAAAATCGCCAATAGCGAAGCAATAATTCCAAGTCCTTTTGTCAGATTTAATTTTTCCTTGAAGATTAAAAAACCAGTAAATGCTGCTATACAAACAATAGAAACATTAATAATAGCGAGAACTGTTGAATCTGCCCAACCAGTTTCT
>CAMDGP010000044.1 GCA_945897765.1 Chitinophaga pinensis | reverse complement strand
AAGTTAAAGTAGACGATAAGTCTAATGAAATCACAGCTATTCTAGAGTTGCATGATTTACTATTCTAACTCAATTCCTTCTCAATAGCTACCAATTCATTGTAAAAATCTTCGCCAAAAGCTCTAACAAGTGGTCTTTTCAAGAATTTGTAAATAGGAACATTTAGTTTTTCACCACAAGCACAAGCAGCCTTGCAAATGTCCCATTCTTCAAAGTTAACCGCAATGTATTCTCCAATTTTCTTTGTGCGAATCGGATACAAATGACAAGATAACGGTTTGTTGAAATCAATTTCGCCTTTGTTGTACGCATGTTCAATCGAACATTTTGCTTTGTTTTCTTCGTCAAAAAACACAAACGCACATTCTTTATTGTTGACCAAGGTCGTCACAGGATCGCCATCTTTGTCGGTATAAAAAATTCCGTTCTCCGCAATTGCTTCCAATCCTTCTTGACGCATGTAAGGTTTTAACTTGTCTAAATTATTTGAAATAATTTCAATTTCTTGCTCCGTCATTGGCGCACCACCATCTCCTTCCACACAACAAGCACCTTTACACGCATTTAAATCGCACACAAACTTCTTCGTAAAAATCTCTGTAGAAATAATTTTATTCTCAATTTCAAATAGCATAAAACAAAGTTAGTGTCATTTTTTATCTCACTACTATTTTTTATTTCAATTAAATTACTATCTTTGCATCAGATTTATGGAACTAAAGTGAGAGGGGACGAAAGTCCCCTCTTTTGTTGAGTATGATTGATAGAAAAGAAATTGAGCATTTAGTTGAGGAAAGAATTCAAGAATTGGATAACGGTTTGTATGTTGTTGAGATGACTATTTCTTCCACTAATGTTATCCGAATTGAGATTGACAAGATTAATGGAGGCGTAACTGTTGCCGATTGTGTTTCTGTTTCCCGAAACGTAGAACACAACTTAGATAGAGAAAAAGCAGACTTTGAATTGCACGTTTCTTCCGCAGGTTTAGACAAGCCCTTTAGACACGTCAATCAATACATTAAAAACGTTGGGCGAACAATCAATGTGGTTACAAAAGATGGCCGCACTATCGAAGGAGAAATTGTAAAAGTAGCGGATGAAAAAATCATTCTTTCAGCTGAAGAAATGCAATTATTGGAAGGCAAAAAGAAAAAAGAAAAAGTTGAAGTAATTTATGAAATAATGCTTACTGAGATTAAAGAAGCAAATATTGTTATATCATTTAAATAATAATTTATGAATAGTGCTGAATTAGTAGACTCGTTTTCGGAGTTTAAAGAATTAAAAAACATTGATAAGCAAACAATGCAACATGTGCTTGAAGATGTTTTTCGTGCCATGTTGAAGAAAAAATTTAATACGGACGAGCATATTGACGTTATTGTAAATATCGACAAAGGTGATGTTCAAATATTCTTAAATAAAGAAATCGTTGACAATGGTGAGGTTGAAGATCCTAACACAGAAATCGCTTATTCAGACGCTATCAAAATTGAACCAGATTTTGAAATCGGTGAAGAGGTAACTGAAGAATTTAAATTTGCGGATTTCGGAAGAAGAAATATTCTTTCACTTCGTCAAAACTTGATTTCTAGAATCCTAGAATTAGAAAAAGATCATTTATACAAAAAATACAAAGAAAGAATTGGCGAAATTGTTACGGGCGAAGTTTACCAAGTTTGGAAAAAAGAGATTTTGGTTATGGACGACGACAACAACGAGTTGATCTTGCCAAAATCAGAACAAATTCCATCGGACTTCTTCAAAAAAGGAGAATCTGTTCGTGCGGTTGTTTCTAAAGTGGACATGCGTAATAGCTCACCAGTTATTATTCTTTCGAGAACAGCACCTGAATTTTTGGAGCGTTTGTTTGAATTAGAAGTTCCTGAAGTATTTGATGGTTTAATCACGATTAAGAAAATTGTTCGCGAACCAGGAGAAAGAGCGAAAGTTGCAGTTGAATCTTACGATGATCGTATTGATCCTGTTGGAGCTTGTGTTGGAATGAAAGGTTCTCGTATCCACGGAATTGTTCGTGAATTGAGAAACGAAAACATTGACGTAATCAACTACACTACTAATAATCAATTACTTATTCAACGTGCTTTGTCTCCAGCGAAAGTTACTTCAATGGAAATTTTAGAAGAAGACAAACGCGTAAAAGTATTCTTACGACCAGATCAAGTGTCTTTGGCAATTGGAAAAGGTGGAAACAATATTAAATTAGCTGGAAGACTTTGTGGCTATGAAATTGATGTTTATCGCGACGGTGAAGTTGATGTTGAAGACGTTGACTTAGAAGAATTTGCAGATGAAATCGATAGCTGGATTATAGATGAATTAAAAGCTATTGGTTGTGATACAGCTAAATCAGTATTAGAAATTGGAGTGGATGACTTAGTGCAACGTACTGATTTAGAAAAAGAAACAATAGAAGAGGTGTTCCGAATTTTGAAAGCAGAATTTGAATAACTTTGAACAATTAAGGAGAAATAGAATAAAATGGTAGGAAAACCTATAAGATTAGGAAAGGCAGCAAGTGAATTGAACGTTGGATTACCAACCTTGGTGGACTTCCTTGAAAAAAAAGGATTAAAAATTGATTCGAACCCAAATACGCGTTTGGAGCCAGAACATTATGACCTTTTGTGTCAGGAATTTGCAGCTGATCACGATCTTAAAGAACAATCTAAAGGGGTTAACCCACGCAGAGAAAAAAGAGAGTCTATTTCTTTGAAAGATAAGCCTCAAGAGGAAAGAGAAAAAGTTGTTGAACAACGAGAAGAAGAAGACGATGAAGAAACTGATATTAATTTCGAGGAAATTAAAAGAAGCGTTTTAGAATCTAAACCTGTTCAGAAGCCCGAAACACTTCAAGAATCACCGGTTGAATCACCGGTTGTTGACACAAAACAAGATCCAATTGTAGAAACTATACTTACTCCTGAGCCCGTTGTAGAAGCTCTAAAAGAAGCACAAGAAGAGAAAAAGGAAGGCGTTCAAATTATTGGTAAAATAGATTTAGATGCTATCAACCAAAAAACACGTCCGGATAAAAAGAAATACGAAGACCCAAAGTCAAACCAAGCTAAAGTTGAAAAGGGAAAACCTGCTCGCACCAAAGTAAAGGTAGAAGTGAAGTCTGATCCTGTGATGGAAGAGGTGAAAGTTGAGAAACCAGCACAGCCAGAAGTTGAAACACCAAAAGAAATAGAAACAATTCGCTTTGAACGTCAAGTTTTAACTGGACCAACGGTTCTTGGGAAAATTGAATTACCGGTTGAAAGACCAAAACCTTCTGGACCATCTCATGAAAGTGCTAATTCCAAAAGAAAAAGAAAAAGAATTAAAAAGGTGGAAACACCTGCTGCACCTGACCCAAACAAACCCGCAACACCAGGAAATAACCAAAATAATCAGAACAATCAGAATAAGTTCAATAACAACAAACCGGGCGCTCCTAAAGTAGAGAAGAAAGAAGTTACTGTACGCGATATTCAAAAAGAAATTAAAGATACATTAGCTCGGCTTTCTAATCAAGGTGGTAAATCTAAATCTTCCAAAAACAGAAAAATCAAGCGTGAATCTTTTGCTCAACGTCGCCAAGAAGAAATGGCAGCAGCTGAGTTGGAAGATAAAATCTTGAAATTAACAGAATTCGTAACTGTTTCTGAGCTTGCATCGATGATGAGTGTTCAACCAACACAAGTTATTTCTGTTTGTATGTCTTTAGGTATTTTTGCTTCAATTAATCAACGTTTGGACGCGGAAACAATTCAAATTGTAGCTGATGAATTTGGTTTTGAAACAGAATTTGTAAGTGCTGAAGTTCAAGAAGCAATTCAAACTGTCGAAGATAATGAAGAAGACTTAATAGACCGCCCACCAATTATTACAGTAATGGGACACGTCGATCATGGTAAAACTTCGTTGTTGGATAAAATCCGTAATGCCAATGTGACTGAAGGTGAAGCTGGAGGAATTACACAGCATATCGGTGCTTATTCGGTTACATTGAAAGATAATCGAAAAATGACGTTCTTGGATACTCCAGGGCACGAAGCTTTTACAGCGATGCGTGCTCGTGGTGCTCAAGTAACTGACGTTGCAATTATCATTGTCGCAGCAGATGATGACGTGATGCCTCAAACAAAAGAAGCAATTTCTCACGCTCAAGCAGCAAATGTTCCGATGATTTTTGCCATCAACAAAATTGATAAACCAGGTGCAAATCCTGATAAAATCCGCGAACAACTTTCTGCAATGAATATTTTAGTAGAAGATTGGGGTGGGAAATACCAAGTTCAAGAAATTTCAGCTAAACAAAATTTAAACGTTGATTTACTTTTAGATAAAGTTTTATTAGAAGCTGAAATGTTGAACCTAAAAGCTAATCCAAATAAAAACGCAGTTGGCACCGTAATTGAATCCTCTTTAGATAAAGGAAAAGGTTTCGTAACCAATATGTTAGTGGAAGCTGGAACAATGAAGGTTGGGGACGTAATTCTAGTTGGTCGTCATTATGGACGTGTAAGAGCGATGCAAGACGAACACGGAAAAGCGTTAGCCGAAGCGGGACCAGCACAACCAGTTTCTGTTTTAGGTATTGGTGGAGCGCCAAGTGCAGGTGACAAGTTCAACGTAATGGACGATGAAAAAGAAGCAAAAACGATTGCTCAGAAACGTGAACAATTGTACCGTGAACAAGGTCTTAGAACAACTAAACATATTACTTTGGATGAAATCGGTCGTCGTTTGGCAATTGGAGACTTCAAAGAATTAAACATTATCGTGAAAGGTGACGTGGATGGTTCAATCGAAGCATTATCTGATGCATTGATTAACTTGTCAACGGAAGAAATCCAAGTAAATGTAATTCATAAAGGAGTTGGTGCAATCACTGAGGCTGATGTAAACTTAGCTTCTGCATCAGATGCTGTAATCATCGGTTTCCAAGTTCGTCCTTCAATAAGTGCGCGTAAATTAGCTGAATCTGAACAGATAGATATCCGTTTGTATTCTGTCATCTACAAAGCAATCGACGAATTGAAAGCTGCAATGGAAGGAATGTTATCTCCAGATATTGAAGAAAAAGTCCTTGGTTCTGCTGAAATCCGTGAGACATTTGACATTACGAAAGTGGGAACAATTGCCGGATGTTATGTGATGGATGGTATTATCAAACGTTCTTCAAAAATCCGTGTTATTCGCGATGGAATAGTTGTTCATACAGGAACATTGGGTTCATTGAAACGTTTCAAAGACGATGTTCGTGAAGTGAAAAACAACTATGAATGTGGTTTGAATATTGATAAATTCAATGACATTAAAATTGGTGACATCGTCGAAGCATTTGAAGAAGTAGAAGTTGCAAGAAAACTGTAATTAACTAACCATAATTAGATTTAAATTGTCATCTTATTTATTTAAGGTGACAATTTTGTTTAAAATAGAATCTTATGATTCTCAAATTTGATTATTAAATATACGAAATTTGAAAATCAAGTATTTTATCGAAGTGAGAGCTATTTAGTGAATATTAGCGAACAATAAATGGCCTTGAATTTCTGGGTTTTATCTACTGAACTGAAACTGTTAATTTTTAAAATTTCTGTTCCGTCAGCTGACGGATTAAAAAATTTCAGTTTCAGAAAGGAGTTAAAATTGTTCGCAACGAAATATAATTATTTATAGGATAATGACCTGCGAACAAACAGAAATTCAGAGCCTTGACTTTTTGTTTCTTTTTGGTCAAGCAAAAAGAAAGGCAAAAAAATACTAGCTTAAATCAGGGTTTTTTAGTTGATAATTTGGATTTAAATTTTGAATGGTATAAAGAAAGCTTATTCTTAAATTCAAAAACGTTAATTACTTTGAATTTTATTGCTATTGAAATTCATAATAAATGATTTTAAGTTTATTTAAGTAACTTTGTAGAAATTAAAAAAAAGAACCATGGGTAAATTTGGAGCACCTGAAATTATTTTAGTATTAGTTGTAGTATTACTCTTTTTTGGAGGTAAAAAAATTCCAGAATTAATGAGAGGACTTGGAAAAGGTGTTAAAGAATTCAAGGATGCTTCAAAAGGAGAAAACTCAACTGAAGTTAAAACAACTGACGATAAATAAATCTTATGTATCGTACGATTAAAGAAGTAAAGGAAGCAGTGCTCTCCGGTGAAACGGTATTATCAATAACTAATTATTTTTTAGAAGCTATTGATAAGAACCTGCACCTTAACGCCTTCCTGGAAGTGTTTACTGAATCAGCTAGACAACAAGCTCTAATCGTAGATGAAAAAATCAAAAATGGCACAGCTGGTAAATTAGCTGGAGTTGTAATTGGAATCAAAGACAATATTTGTTACAAAAATCATAAAGTATCTGCTTCTTCCAAAATATTAGAAGGATTTGAATCCCTTTATACAGCAACAGCTCTTCAACGTTTAATCGATGAAGACGCTATAATTATTGGGAGACTTAATTGCGACGAGTTTGCAATGGGAAGTTCGAACGAAAATTCTGCTTTTGGCTCCGTTGAAAATAATTTGAAAAAGAACTATGTTCCAGGTGGTTCTTCAGGCGGTTCAGCAGTCGCAGTTTCAGCAAATTTATGTACAGTTTCTCTTGGAAGTGACACAGGTGGTTCTGTTCGTCAGCCTGCATCATGGACAGGAACTTACGGATTAAAACCAACTTATGGAAGAATTAGTCGCTATGGTTTAATTGCTTATGCATCCTCTTTCGACCAAATTGGAACATTCACCAATAACTTAGAAGATGCAGCACTTTTACTCCAAATTATGGGTGGAAAAGATGAAATGGACGCAACTTCTTCCTCAAAAGAATTAACAATCAATGCTTTAACGACTGTTCCAAAAGAAAAAATTGGAGTCATTAAAGAATGTATGTCGCATCCTGGATTAGACGCAGAAGTAAAACTTCATCTCGACAAAACAATCGAAGGATTGAAAAACGATGGACACGAAATTGTTGAATTGAGTTTTCCTTATCTTGATTACTTGGTTCCAACTTATTATGTTTTAACAACTGCAGAAGCATCTTCTAATTTGTCGCGATTTGATGGAGTACATTACGGACATAGAAGTTCTGAAGCTAAAGGAGTTGAACAAACCTATATTAAATCTAGAAGTGAAGGATTTGGTGCAGAAGTTAAACGTCGTATTATGACAGGAACTTTTGTTCTTTCTCATGGCTATTACGATGCTTATTATACAAAGGCTCAAAAAGTTAGACGTGTTTTACAAAACAAAACCAATGAAATGTTGGCGCAAGTGGATGTTTTAATTATGCCTACCACACCTTCCACAGCATTTGAGAAAAATTCCGTAAAAGACCCGATTCAAATGTATTTGCAAGATATCTTTACAGTACATGCCAATCTTACAGGAAATCCTGCCATAAGTATGCCTTTAGCGATACATTCAAACGGTTTACCTTACGGTTTACAATTAATGACAACCCATTTTGCTGAGCAAGAGTTATTTAATTTTGCTAAAAGCATTGAGAAATTAAAAGAATGATTAAAACAATAAGCATATTTTTTTCCATCTTTTTTCTCGGGCAAATCTTTGCTCAACTTCCGCACAATTATAATAAAAACGATCTCAACCCTATTGCGTTTATTAATACAGTAGAGCAAAGTTTGAATTTGTTTTATGCTGATTATGTAAATGATAAGCGCTACGATTCAATCATTAATGCTTTAAATTACGAACCAAACCAAGCACCACTTTTTTCTGACGAAATTTACTGTCAACGATTAGAAAAAATCAATCAGATGTCCACTTTTCCAATGGACTGTAACCCAATTACGCTTTCAACAATCCGATTTTTCGCTTCAAAAAGAAGAAGCTTTGGTCGCATTGTTTTAGGACGTTCAGCATTGTATTTTGACATGTTTCGTGAAAAATTAATTGAATATGGCTTACCTGAAGAATTAAGATTTTTGGCAGTTATTGAAAGTGGATTACGACCACAAGTAAAATCTCATGCAGGTGCCTTAGGTTTATGGCAATTTATGTATCGTACTGGTTTACAGTATGGATTAGAGGAAAACAATTACGTCGATGACCGAATGGATCCTGAAAAAGCGACCGAGGCGGCATGTAAATTCTTAAAGAAATTATATGGAATTTATGGTGATTGGAACTTGGCGCTTGCAGCTTATAATGCTGGTCCAGGTAACGTAAATAAAGCTATAAAACGTTCCGGAAACAAAACAACTTATTGGGAAATCAGACCTTATTTACCTTCAGAAACACAGGGATATGTGCCGAATTTTATTGCTGCGGCCTACCTGCTAACTTATCATGCGGAACATAATATTATTCCCATGGAGGCGAAAATTCATTATATCCATTTAGATACCGTTTGTTTGCGCGATGCTGTTCACATGAATACGATTTCTAAGCTTTTAGATTGGGATTTGAATGAAATTAAAGCATTAAATCCAGTTTATAAAACGACATTCATTCCAAAATCTGAAAAGGGAAGATGTATTTCTGGTCCGAACCATTTGATTAGCACTTTAGCTGGAATGGAAGATTCGCTTTATCGATTAGAAAAGTCAATATATTTTCCTGTAATTGTTCCTCCACAAATTATCCAAAATCCGATTGTTAACGACACAATTAATGGAGAAATTGGTTCTTCCAATAGTTCTGATTCGTTAGCACCCACTGTTCCTTTATATTTGAGTTATCACAAAATAAAATCCCAAGAAAATCTTAAAAATATTGCTTTAAAATACAATGTAACGGTTGAAAATTTGATGGAATGGAATAATTTGCGTTCGACTAGTATTTATGTTGGCCAAAAACTGAAAATATACACTGCTGAAGCTCCTGTAGTTCCAATAACACCGCCACCACCAGCTGCTACAAAAAAATATTATAATGTACGTTCAGGAGATACTTTCGTGAAAATTGCCCAAAGGCACAACATGACCATGGATCAACTAAAAAAACTGAATTCTGGAACAAACATAAATCGCTTAATTGTTGGACAAAAAATTCGCGTAAAATAACATACAACTTTTTGATTGTTAATGGTTAAACTAATACCAACCTTTTTAATGGCATGAATTTATCAGTTGTTATTATCACTTATAATGAGGAAAGAAATATTGAACGCTGCCTTTTATCCGTTCAAGAATTAGCTGATGAAATTTTAGTTGTCGATTCATTTTCAAAAGATAGAACACTTGAAATTTGTAAACTATTCAATGCTAAAGTGATACAAAACCCTTTCGAAGGCCACATTCAGCAGAAGAATTTCGCAGTGAAACAAGCACAATTCGATTGGATTTTATCCTTAGATGCTGATGAGGTTTTAAGTGACGAATTGATAAAATCAATTAAACAAATTAAATCCAAAGAAAAACCTGAGGTTAATTTGTATGAAATGAATCGCTTAACGAATTATTGCGGTTCTTGGGTTAAACATTGTGGATGGTATCCAGATACGAAAGTGCGCTTGGTCGATCGTAAATTTGCAAAATGGGGAGGTGTTAATCCACATGATAAATTAGAAGGCCACAAACAAGAACAAGTTGATTTTTTGAAAGGTGACATTTTGCATTATTCATATTACACGAAAGAGGATCACCTCAAACAAATTGAATATTTCAGTAAAATTGCGGCTGGTGAATTAGTTAAACAAGGGAAAAATGTTGCTCAATTTACTGTTTACTTAAAAATGGCAACACAATTTTTTAAAAGTTTTGTTATAAAAAGAGGTTTTCTTGATGGAAAAACAGGTTGGCAAATATCAAAATTAAGTGCCTTTGCTACCTACCGAAAATATTCACTTTTAAGAACATTAAATGAAACTCGATAATATTCTTATTTCGCGAACTGATAGTATTGGAGATGTTTTGTTGACTTTGCCGTTATGTGTTTGGTTAAAAACTCATTTTCCAGAAGCTAAATTGACTTTTTTAGGTAGAAATTACACCCAAAGTATTATAGAATCCTTCACTGTGATCGATTCCTTCATTGCTTTAGAACAATTGAGTAACCAACCAACTTTGGAGAAAGTTAATTTGTTAAAGGGCTTTGATTGTATTATTCATGTTTTTCCAAACAAGGAAATTGCCTCTCTAGCTAAACAAGCAAAAATTCCGATTAGAATTGGAACATCACACCGATTATTTCACCTACTTACGTGTAATAAAAGAGTAAATTTTACTAGAAAGAATTCAGAACTTCACGAAGCACAACTCAACTTTGAATTATTAAAACCACTTGGATTAAAAGAAATCCCAAGTTTTTCAAGTATTCAAGATGTTGGCGTAAATTTCAAAGTTAATGCAACAACATTACCAACTGAAATCGCATCTTTAGACTTTAAGAATGTTGTAGTTTTACACCCAAAATCGCAAGGAAGCGCAATTGAGTGGCCGATAGAAAAGTATATTGAATTAGCTTTAGAATTGGTAAAAATTGGAAAAATTGTTTGTTTCACAGGAACCGAAAGTGAAGGTGTTTTATATAGAAATCAATTGCCTAAACATTCAAATATTATTGACACGAGTGGAAAACTGACCTTGCATCAACTCCAATTTCTGATTTCAAAATCTAACGCTTTAGTTGCTTGTTCCACTGGTCCATATCACATTGCTGGATTATGTGGAATTAAAGCTATTGGATTATTTTCTGCTCGAAAACCTATTCATCCTGGGAGATGGAAAGCACTAGGAAAAAATGCCGTTGCTTTGGTTTTTGATGAAAATTGTAAAAGCTGTAAAAGCAAAAATAGTTGTGATTGTATTCAATCAATTTCGGTCGAAAAAGTGATGCAACAATTAAATTAGAATGATAAAAACTGGTTTGAGATTTATTCTAAACTCTTCCATTTTATTGGGTTTTTTTGCATTTGCTTTCACTTTCGGTTTACACCACAATTGGCAAGAAAAAGTGACGTTTTCAGCTGCTGTTTTCTTTAGTGTTATTGGAATTTACAACTTTCACCGCTTGTATAAATTCAAGAACAACCAATTGACTGAATCACTTAAAATCTGGGTCGAATTAAATCTTCTAGCAGTTCAATTATTGTGTTTTTTTGGACTTTTATTAAGTAGTTGTCTGTTTTTGCTTCTGCTAAATTTCGACCTTCAACATTTAGTGTTATTAAGCGCATGTTTGCTAATTTCTTTGATTTATATCATTTTGAAATGGCGTGAATTTCCATTTTTAAAAGCTTTTTTAGTAGCATTGGTTTGGACAATTGTATTAGTTATTCTTCCTAATTTAATGCAAGCAAAATTGGAGATTGGAAACTTGACTTCCATGCTATTTTTTTATGCATTAACAATCCCTTCAGATGCTAGAGATATAAAAATGGATCATAAAAAGATGAAAACGTTGCCGCAATTAATAGGAAAGAAATGGTCTTATAGAATTGCAATATTGCTACTTAACTTGTTTGTTTTGCTTCAATCATTTTCGATAGAGACCAAGTTTACACTCGTATTATTTAATACATTTTGGTTTTCATTTATTCAATATTTAGAATCAAAGCATAACATTAGAATCGAGCTAGTAGATTCGATTTTATTCATTTTTGGGCTTGCATTTTTTACTATGAATTAGTTGCTTTTTAAAGGACTAATTTTTGAGAGAAGCGAAGCCAAATTATAGTTTTAAAATTAATAATAAGTTATAAATAAGTGATAAAACACACGGAAAGCCACAATT
>CAMDGP010000043.1 GCA_945897765.1 Chitinophaga pinensis | reverse complement strand
CATGAGGATTCTGGAAGAAATTATATAAGATTTTTTGATTATTTTTTCTCTCAATTCCTACTTCAAATAATTGTTTTATTTCAGAACTAAAAATAAATTTCCCATCTTTTGAAAAGGCGTAATGAAAAGGTTTTTCACCGAAACGATCGCGTGCACAAAAAAGTACTTTTTCAAGCTCATCCCAGATTGCGAAGGCGAACATGCCGTCAAGTTCTTCGAGGCAAGCTACACCTTTTTTGGCATAAAGTGCTAATAATACTTCCGTATCCGAATTGGAACTGAACGTAACTCCTTGCCTTACTAACGACGCTCGCAATTCTAAATAATTATAGATTTCACCATTAAACGTAATGGTGAATCGACCATTACCAAAATGCATCGGTTGTGAAGCATGATTGCTTAGATCAATAATGGACAAACGGCGATGGCCAAAACCTACATTTCCCGTTTCATTAATCCAATGTCCATCACCATCAGGTCCGCGATGATAAATAATATCGGTCATAGCCTTTAACTCCTGAACTTGAACAGATTTAGACTTTGATAAAATTCCAGCGATTCCGCACATAGTTAATTGGCTAGATTTAAATTTTTTCCAAGAAGAATTAAACAAATTTGGTAAACTCTCATTTTCGTTTGGCTGTGTAGCGGAGCTGTTAATAATGCTTTAACCAACCAAAATATCGCCTTTGTCTTAGATCCATTCAGAAAATAATGGTATGCAATGTTAGTCTGAACACGAACATTCATGTCTTTCTTTGCTTTTTTACTTATACAATTGAAAATGTATGGATATCGTTTCATTCCTAATTGAACTCCTTGATACGTTTTAACCGCTCCATTACCTTTTAGATTGACTGAATTATCCGCATGAATGTTATATTTTACTCCAATATGTTTTGAAATATAAACTGGAAACCTATTAGCAATCCGCATCCATAAAATTCTGTCTTCAACAATAACTATATCCTCGTCAAATAGCTCCAGTTCTACTATTTTTTTATGAATACATACGCGACTTGGAGTCAAAGGATTGACATATAAATACTCTATCTGATTTTTTGAAAGTTCAGGTAAATTAGATACTTCAACGCTTGATCCTTCAACAATTTGCATTTCATTTACAATCATGCAGGTTTTGTCTTCTATCGTTTCAATTACATTTTTAAGTTCAAGCAAATGATTTGATAAAAAATGATCATCACTATCCAAAAAACAAATATATTCTCCGGAACTATTTCGTATTCCATTGTTTCTTGCAGCGGATCTTTCTGCATTTTCTTGGTGAACATATCTAAACCTTGAATCTTCCTTGATAATATCTTCAATAATAGACTTTGTATTATCTGTCGAACCATCATCTACAATGATGCATTCCCAATCCTCAAAGGTTTGATTTTGGACAGACTTAATAGTTTCTATTATCATTTCTGAGCGGTTGTAAGTTGGAATTACAACAGAAAAAAATAGGCGCTGAGCTGAACTCATATAATCATCTTTACAATTTCAAAAGCTTCGGCAAACTCTTCATTAATTTGAGCAGCTCTAGTTCTTGCCAAGCCTTCTATAAACTGTTCGGAAAAATAATTTCTACGAATAGAAAATTGTGATTTATAGAACTTGAGCATCTCAATTTTTTGATCCAACTCTTCTTTTGAAATTTTGATAAAAAGTTGATGTTCAAATTTTAAATGATTCCAAGGTAGTTCATAGCTAAGTATGGTAGCGGAGCTTTTAAATGCTCTTACCATTTCGTTTGATACTGCAATGTGGTCTTGGTGATAGTCGTTAAGAGAAGGTCCTAAAACAATTTGTGGATTAAACTCTTTTTTCGCATTTACTAAAATATCGAGTACATCCTGGCGATGTTCCATTAAACGCCTCACTTTAAAATCGTAGACTTTGTATTGACTATTAGAAAGACCGAGATGACTTACAACATTAATAAACTCTAATTGTAGTGTATTTTCTGCCATACCTTCGGGTACCGATTCCTTTGCAGTTGAAAAAACAATCCAAAAAATATCTACTTTTTCCATTACCAATCTTGAAATAAGACCGCCACAGCCTAACTCCGCATCATCGGTATGGGGACTTAGAATCAAAACTCTTTTCCCTTTAAAATTTTCTATCATAAATGAAGATTTTTTGCTTGCGCTTTTTCTTTTGCCGGATTACCCATTACTGTGGTATTATTATCGATATTTTTTATTACAATCGCTCCTGAAGCAACTGTGTTATCGTTTCTAATTATTGTTTTGTTTCTGATGCTCGAGCCAGAACCAATAAAATTTCGATTCCCTATTTTTACAGAACCATTTATATTTACGCAAACACTTATATAATTGTGTTCACCAATTTCAGCGCTGTTTCCAATAAAAGTTAGACTATTGATTTTAGTGCCTTTTCCAACAAGAGTTTTACCCATTACAGCTGCATCAATTACAGCGTTACTTCCTATTTCTACATCAGACTCAATAATAATTTCTCCAAGTGATGGAAAATTATGTAGGATATCATTTATGTCGCGAGCCATACTCATACCTCTTGAGCCAATAATAGCTCCTGCTTGTATTATCACATTTTCTTTTAGGGTTACATTGTCGTAAATAAAATTATTACCTTCTAACACACAACCCTTGCCAATATTGACTTTGCCAATCACGCAATTGGGACCTATGTATACTTCTTTGTGAATTTTAGCATCGGGAGAAATTATTGCACTTGGATGTTTACTCCAGTATATTTTTGGTTGAAAGCAATGAGTTAATATTTTAATGAAAAGGAGCTTAGGTTTTTGAGCAATTACTACAAAAGTATTTTCAGGAATTTTTTGATTCAATTCTTTAAAACATTTATCAGTTATTATAAAATTTGCATGGTTTGGATCTAATAAAAATATACTCATTCTGGCTCCGTTAACCCATGAAATTGAATCATTTGTAGGATTTGAAGAGTTGTAAAATGAAGTAAAAACCACATTATCATTTCCAATAGTTATAATTATATCATCTTTGAATTTTTCAATAATTTCTTTAGCAGAAAAGCTTTTAGTATTCATTTACTTGAAGTCATTTTTTTAAGGTTACTTTCCATTTCATTTAGGTCTGGAATCAAATTTTGAAGACTGAAACGTGGAATATCCTTATGATTTGTATGTTGGCAAAATTGAACAAAATAATTTGCCTCCATGATGGTGGCAAGTTTCCAAAAATGAAATTTATATTTTTTATTTTGTTTATATTTTTCGTTTGTTACATCTAGCACATTAGAGTCTTTTGAAAGAAATGTAAAGTTGCTCATTCCTGCACCTGTAATTGAAACGATATTTTCTGCTTGATTAACCAAAAGTGCTTGTTCAAAAATACTTAGTCCACTAAAAGTTACTGCTTCAAATTCATATTTGTTTAAAAGTTCTGAGACTTCCTTTTCATTTTCAAAGTTTTTGCGCTTTGAGTCTGCTCGAGATAGATAAAGTTTCCTGATTGGTTTCACGGTTATATTCTTTTGTATTGCAGCATTTAGAATTAGGTTTTTCACATCAATTGACTGATCAGGAATAATCAGAGGTGTCCACGGCTTAACTTCTGGCAATACCAAGTTTTTAACAAATAAATGATAGTCATTCGGAATTTCGATTCTTTGTAATTGTGGAAATAAATCGAGCGTTTCGTTAACATAATTTATTTTTTTCCAACCTTCCGGATAAATTAAAATTAGGTCATCAAGTTGATCTTGAACCATCAATAAACGCGGTAAACATTCTGTCAACCAAAAATAATAACTGAACCAAGGTGAATGTATTATAAGGTATTTTTTATTGTCATCAAGTCTAATTGATGGTAAACTTCTTCCATATTTCGAAACCAATAACTGCTCAATGCCTTTTCTCCAATGTCGATAGTGAAAATTATCGTCTTCATATTTTGTATGGCCAATGTTCGGTGCACATCCTTTAACTAGCAGTCCGTTTTTTATTACAAGTCCGTAATGATTTACAAAAACATTTTTTAATTCGCGCACCTTAAGCTCCACATCCAAATAGGCAAAGTCTGGTTTAAAAAGATAAGCCCATTCTTCTTTGAAATTTATTGGTTGTTTAAAGTCTACTTTTAGATGACTGTTAAAGACTTTTGTTTCCAATGGTTTATTGATTTTTGAAATATATTTCCTACAATCGGAAAATTGTAGAAAAAGATGACCAAGATTGGTTTGAGCGTTCGTTTATTGTATCCTTGTGGATAATGAAAAATTGACTTCAGCGCAAAAATAAATGCTTGTTTTTTTTTATTATTTAGATTTGCTTTTTCCGCCAAATGAAAGTAGCACATACTCAAAAGTCGCCATCTTGAGAATAAAGGTAATTTTCCATTAAGTTCAGATTTCTTAAAAATTTGTTTTAAGTAAAAGAGTTCTTTTTCCCATTTTTGGCTGTCTCCATGTGTGAAACTATCAACAGCGGCTACGTAAACAGTTGTTCTTTCATTCAATTGATAAACTGGGAAATTGGCTGATGCAATGCGCATGGACGTATCCATATCTTCACAAATAATAACCTCTGGATCAAATTTTACTTTTTCGAAAATTGTATGATGCACCGCCCATCGTTGTGGATTAACTGTGAAATTCAAAAAGTAGTAATAAGGCTTATCCATTGTATATTCAGGACAAAACCGATCTGATCTATGCCCTGATTCTGTTTCATTATATGCATTTGAAAAATAAAGACCGGGTTGGAGGTCCTTTGATTTGATTAGTTCATATAGTTTTTTTAAATGTTCAGGTAAGTGATAATCGTCACTGTCCAAAAAGCAAATAAACTCACCTTTTGCTGATTCTATTCCTAAATTCCTTGACACACACCGTTCCAAATTCGAGTTATTATGAATAATCTCGATTTTGGGGTTTTGTATTTGATCCAAAATTGCTTTTGTCCCATCAGAGCTAGCATCATTAACTATTATCAATTCCCAGTTTTCAAATTCCTGATCCAAAATGGATTGAATAGCTTTTAGAATCGATTTTTCACGGTTATAAACTGGCAAGATAACTGAGAAAAAAGGCTTATTTTCCAGGGTTTAAAGATTTGTAAATAGTTAATAACTGCAAATATGTTTTGTCGTAATTCGAACGTGCACTCATAAAATATTTCATCTGAGCAATACTGCGTTTCCATTCCAATATTCTGTCTGCGCCTTTTAAAAATGGAATTTTGATGGTGTCTTTTAGTGTGTAAAGCAACTCTTTCAGCCAAAACAACTTAATCGGTTTTCTTAATTCACCTGAAAAAATACGTAAATATAATTTTCCGACAGGAAAACCAACCTTAAACATTGTTAATAAGGAATTTTTATATTCTTCCGTTAATCGTGAAGGTCTTAAATGATGATTGAATAGTAAGTTTTCTGCATACCAAATTTCATACCCACAAAAACGCAACCACCAACACAATTCACCATCTTCTGCACCGGTAACTACACTTTTTCCTATGCGAGAAGGCAACAAAACTTGAAAGCCAGCTTCCATTGCTTTATGATAAGCAGCCATATTTAGAAACATTCCTGCACCGTAAATGACATTGCGTACCGGACGAACGTCGCCAGTTTTTTTGGCCTGCGGTGCACATGCATACATATAAGCCATGCTCTCGAACCATTCAGGTATTTTAACATCACTTTGCACAATTCCTCTTCCGCCTAATGCTCCAATTCTTGAATTGGATCGCAGCAAGTCGTATCCATTTTTTAGGTAATCTGGAAACAATTCATTGTCATCGTCACAAATAAGTGTATATCTTGTTTGAACATGATTTAAACCAGTTGTCTGTGCATGTATTTTACCGGGGTTACTTTCATGAACTATTTCCAATTCAAATGGGTTCCCCAATACAATCCATTTTTGATTCACGTATTCCGACGTTCCATCAGTACTTGCATTGTCAACTAAAATTAACTTAACAGATGGAATTTCATCAATTACTAGGTTGGCAAGTCCTTCTAATGTTTTGGGAAGATTATCTGTACCGTTGTAGGTGCAGATTAATAGGGTTATTCCTTCTTTCAACCGAATAATATTTTTTTAAAGGTTAGTTCATATTGGAAATAAATATCTTTTTGGGGATGCTTACAGCCTTCAATCCAAGGTTTTTGATGACTTGTAAAGTGAATTATAATAGGATCTTTTTGAGTCTCTTCGTATTGTGTTTCATTAAGACCAAAATAGGATGGTGTATAATCATTCGGATAAAAATAGAAATGCGTTAAATTATACTTTTGATGAAGTCTTAACCATTTATTTTTTAAGCAATAATTTAACACATCCTGATCCCAATATTTAATTTTGTGAGAATTTTTTGAAATAAAATCTACAAATTTAGAGAATATATTTTCCTCCCTCCACTTTTTTAAATTCACAACTAAAACACCAGCGTTGAAATATTGGTCAAATGAGTTTAATTCTAACCTATTACGATCTGAATTTGTAATAATTTCGGCTGCCGCACAAACAAAAAAATCTTTAATATCACAATCTAACAAAGTATCAATTTGACCCAAAACAATTATATCTGAATCAAGATACAAGACTCTTTCAATTTTTTCATTCAAGATATTAGAAAGAAACAATCGATTGTAGGATGCAAGATTTACATGATGACTTACTGGAGCATTTTTTATTTGCGAATAATCAATTTTATAAAACTGAAATTTGAATCCAAATCGAAAAAGAAATAATTTAAATTTTAATCTAAATTTTCCAGAGATTCCAGAATCCAATATATGTACAAAAAAAGTCCTATTAGAATTGAATTTTTTTAGTGAATGCAAGGTGACAATTGTATGATTGACAAAACTATTGTCACAAGCAACAGCTATGTGATATATTTCACTCATTTTTTCTTAACGTAGGCTCGGTATGTTGGATACAAATTCGGAAAATACCGATTTGAATAAAATATGATTCGATCTTTTAAATTTTCGGGAATCAACAATTCACGATAAAATCCTTTAAAAACCCAATCATAGTTGACAAATTCCTGTTCTTGAGGTAAGCCAAGGTTATATTTTTTGCGAGTTGACTCTATGATTGAAACAATTTCGAGTTTCTTTTTCAACTCTTGTGTTTCATTTTTTTTATTTCGTGTCGATCCTTCATGATGTCTAAAATGACTTAGTGTTTTATCTGAAAAGCCAAGTGAAGTTTTTTCGAGTAATTTAATCCAAAATAACCAATCACCACAAAATCTCATTTTATCAAACCCGCAATCTAATGGCGCATATTTTTTTTCAAAAATACATGCACTTGCATTTGGTATTGTATTTCTGTAAATTAAAAAATTTCTAATTTCTTCATTACCCTCATTTTCAAAATCTGATTTCCAACGATTTTCATCTAATCCATCTGCCCAAAAAAAGTCACTCTTTTTGTTTCCATTTTCATCAATATCTCCACTGCGACAATAGGCTAGACCATTACCCGCATTTAATTTTTGAATCATTGTTTCCAAAAAATCGGATTCGGAATAATCATCACTTTCGGCAATCCAGACGTATTTACCTTTTGCGAGTTTAATTCCTTTTTTCCATTGCTTAAATGGACTTCCGGAGTTTTTTGAATTATAAAAAATCGAAACATTTGGTAAATGGCGATAGCTTTCTATTGTTTCTCTGCTGTTATCAGTCGAACAATCGTCCAAAATAATGAGCTCAAAGTCTTGAAAAGTTTGATTTAAAATTGAATCAATTCTCTCTTTTAAGAATTTAGCGTGGTTATAGTTTGGGACGATTACAGAAATCATCTTCAAAAATTAATTTTCAAGTATTTTCTTTGTTATCTCTAAATACTTCCTACCCCATTTCTGGCATGGCTCCAAGTGATTTCCCTCCGCCCATTCATTCCAAGCGTTGACAAAGATAAAATTTTCATCTTTCGAAAAAGGTTCAAATGTATTTGTTATATGTTTCAACCAACGACCATATTCTTCAGGGGTTGAGTCTTTGAGAATCATTGCATTTTTTTTTCTACGAGCGGAATTATCCCACATAGGTGTTAACCCTGGAAATCTTTTGTAGTCAACAGTTTGTGGGTTATTAATCTGCTTGTCTACCACATCTTTGTAATCCCAAATTAAATCTTCCAAATAAGGTGATTTCTTAATTTTCCATTCATGTAGTTTTTGTTCAATTTTCCCTGGAATTATGTAGAGTGGCAAACCGTAATGATTCGGAAAAAAATTAAAAGATGCATCGAAACCAATGGTTTCAGGATCAACATCTGTTGTAAAATTTTCACAACGGATTAAATACAAGCCTTTAAACCCAGCTTTAATTGCTTCCTCTCTCCAAACCTCAGTAGTTCGCTTAATATCTGGAAAAAGTTCAGTTCGGTAAACAATAAATACAGGTTTTTCATCCACTGTGATGTAGCGTTTATCTTCAAAAAACTGAAATAGAAAGCGGATATGGTTGATGTCATCTTCTGTAGAGTACTTTTGTTCAAGCAACACATCATTAAACATGCCGTCCCAATTTCTTGTCCAATTTTCATTTGCCCAACAAAGGCAAAAAGGAAAATCAGGTTCTTTGGATTTTAATATTTCTTTAACAGGTGTTTCTAAAACTTGACGGCCGTTAAACCAATAATGGTAATAACAAAAACCAGAAATCCCATGATCTTTAGCCATTTCAGCTTGTGCTATTCGACTTTCTCTGACACGTAAATCATAGAAACCTAAATCAGATGGGAGATGAGGTTGATAATGTCCTTCGAATCGAGGAGTTGTTTTAGCAACATTTCTCCATTCAGTAAACCCTTTTCCCCACCATTCATCGTTTTCCGGAATTGGGTGGAATTGCGGTAAGTGTATTGCTAATGCTCGCAGTTTGTTACTCATATCGAACACTTGATTTTTTTCACTACTTCAAGGTGCTTGTTGCTTTGCACGGAATCAGGCTCCAATTTATTTCCTTCAGCCCATTCGTTCCAAGCATTGACAAAAAGAATTTGACTTTTGGAATTGGATTTCGAAAGCTTTTCTGTGACTCTAAGTAATTCTTTTTCAAAATATTCTGGATGGTTGTCCTTCATGACAATTCCATTTTTACCTCTTCTTGCTGTATTGTCCCAACCAACGAAAACACAAGGAATTATTTGATCGAAATTTTCAGGTTCAATAATTTGCATGATTTCAACTGCTTCATTGTAATCGAAAATTTTTAATTTCCCATCTAACAATTTGTATTTTTTTAAATTACGTTTTAATCTTCCCCATGAAAATTCGTCCGAATTGGCGTAGGGTAAAATACCTAATTGTGGTCTGAAATTCAAAATGGAATCAAATCCGAAACTTAATAACTGTTCATTATCCCACAAATGTGAGTTACTTGCTACTAAAAAAGGTTCTTTTAACCCTTTCTCCAGTGCAATACGTTTTATCGTTTCAATTGTTTTGGTTGCATTTGGTAATCACCAGGTCTGTAAATCACAAACACAGGTCTACCATCTACTTTAATGTAGCGTTCATCTGAAAAGAATTGACACAGATAATTTGCATGTTCTTCATCATCTTTATCCGAATATTCCTGTTTGATTAATACTTCTTTTTCATCGCCAATCCATCTTCTTGACCATGTCTCATTCGCCCAACAAAAGCAAAAAGGAAAATCAGGTTTTCTAGAATTCAACAAGTCATTGGCCGGTCGTTCAAGTAAACGTTTACCATGAAACCAATAATGATAGTAGCAAAATCCATCTATACCATATTCTTTAGCCATTTGAGCTTGTTCAATACGGGTTTGTTCTAAACGTAAATCATAAAATCCAAAATCAGAAGGCAGAATTGGTTGTTGATGCCCATTAAACAATGGTTTAGCTTTAGCAACATTTGTCCATTCCGTAAAACCTTCACCCCACCATTCATTATTTTCCTTAATTGGATGAAATTGTGGTAAATAAAGGGCAATGTATCTTAAATCCATTTATTACTTATAGAAATTAAAGATTTTGGATAGTTTTTGAGCTAGCTTGTAAGACTTTGAATTTTCTATTTCAACCAGTCTGTCAGCAAGTTTTTTTGTTTCTTGTAATTCAAACATCAAACCACGTGCTCCCTTAAATTCATTCAGCATATCTGGAACATGTTGAAAAAATGTATGACGTGAAATACCACTTAATGTCTCCGAATTATCAGAAGCAAAAGCCAAATTAAAGTAAGCAATTCCGTATGTATCATCGTTTCCAAATCCTTCTTTTACTTCAGCATAACCACCAGAATAAGATTTGAAACTGGCTTCTTGTGATTTAAATGATGTAATAAATGAACCAATAAGACATCTTTGTGAAAAGAACTCAGAATTCGTAAAGTATCGTTGAATCAATTGTTGAAACTCTTGCGTAGTTAATTCTTTAACATGATATGGATTGATTGGTTCTCTAACTTTATATGGAACAGTATCTGGCGTTGACATAATCAGTAATCCACCAGGTACTAAAACTCTTTTTATTTCTGTCAAAAATTCTTCGTGTTCTGTTGTGTGCTCCAATGTTTCAAAAGAGGTAACCACATCAACAGATGCATCTTCCAATGGAATTTTTGAGGCTGAACCAACTTTATATGTTAACTTAGATTCAGAAGCGTATTTCTGATTAGCATGTTTCACAGCTTCATCGCTGATATCTACTCCAATAACATGGTTTGCTACCTTACTCAAAATATTGCTTCCATAACCTTCACCAGACGCAATGTCTAAAACCTTTTTCCCTTTTACAAATTCACAAGCCAAAGCATAACGATGAAGATGCTCTGCTACACCCAAAACTCCTTCAACGTCAGTTACTAGTCTTTCACCAGTCCATTCTAAATTATCTTCCATTTTTAAAACTATTTTTTTTTATTGGGATTTAAAATTCTATCTTTAAATTATAACTCATCCCCCTTAGTCCCCCTTCGAATGGGGAAATATTATATTTTATCCCAAATCAATTTTGGTCGAATTACCCCAGGAAAGGTACCCGTATAGTTTCCTCTAACCGTTTCACCCGATTGCTTATCTGAAATATTGAATCCAATTTTAGCAACATCATGAAAGTGAACCGTAAAAGGTTTATATGACATAGCGGCAACACCACAATAATGAACTCCTTCTGTTAAGAAGTTTTGAGGAAGCCAAACAGTTACACTATAAATTCCTGGAGAAAAAGTTTTTCCTGCATTCAATGTATCATGTGAACTTAATATGTGAACATCTAATTGATTATACAAATTAAAACCACTAATTAAGTCATTCGTTTCTTTTAACACTTCAAATTTGAAGTTAATTCCTACTTTTTCATCTATTCGAAAGTTCAATTTCGATTGAAAATGTTCGTCTATAACTTGTGCTTCTCTTAATCGAACTAATTCATTACCAGGAGCATTGTTAATATCATACGCTAGATTAGAAACGATTTTTGTTTCAGAGCCAATGTATTTTTGAATTACATCATCAGTCAATCCTTGATATTCAAGACTTCCGTTTTTTAAAAACAAACAATTTGTACACAACCTGGAAATAGCGTCCATATTGTGGCTAACAAACAATACTGTTCGGCCTTGCTGTTTACTTACTGCTTGCATTTTACCAATTGCTTTTTGTTGAAATTCAGCATCACCTACAGCTAAAACTTCATCAACAATAAGAATTTCAGGCTCAAGGTGGGCAGCTACGGCAAATGCCAATCGAACATACATTCCAGAAGAGTATCTTTTAACCGGTGTTTCAACATAGCGTTCTATTCCCGCAAAATCGATTATTTCATCAAGTTTTCGAGTGATTTCCTGTCTACTCATTCC
>CAMDGP010000042.1 GCA_945897765.1 Chitinophaga pinensis | reverse complement strand
TCAACAAATTTACGATTTTGACAATTTGTACAATTTAATACATCTTGTTTAAAAGTTAGCCAAGAATACATTTGAATTGCCATATCTGCTAATCCTTGAACAAATAATATATCCGATTTAAAACCATTTGTGAAATTAAGTAATGACCTAAAGTTTCGGAGCAAATTATCGTATCATTTTGTAAGGACATTTAATGCTGGAAAAATGAATTTAAACCATTTATTTCAACTAATTATCTTATTTTCTAACCGTTTCTAGCATTAATTTCAATGAAATTATAACCTTGGTGAGTTCTTTGACTCAATGATGTTTTTTAGCGGTTTTTAATAAAATATTTGAATCTGATGAATATTCACCCGCTTCAGAGATATTTTTAATAATTTTACTATGTTGCATTTTTGACTGATTTGGAAATTTGGATTTAACTAACTAAAAATTAACAAGTTATGCCCCAAAGTGCAACTTTTTTATCATTTTATTTGATTGATAATCAGCTTTTTAGCAACTCCGAAACTTTAGTTAATAACACAATTACTCCCCAAAGCGTTTGCGGTGCTTTCTAAGGTTTTCAAGTCTGAAAATTTAATTATTTATAATTAAAAAGATCGACTTATTTAGGCTTTATACTGAAAATAGGATTATAGAATATTTTGGACGAAGAATCAATGGTGACAGGATTAGCAAATAGTTATACTATTACCAACTTAATTATTAATTAATAAGAATTTAATAAATACTTAACTTTTGTTTTATTTATTTACACTAAAATATATAATTATGAAGCAAATATTTACAATGTTACTTTTAGTTTCTTCTATGAGTATTTTTGCACAGAAAACCATTCAAGTAAGGGTTTCGAATGCAAATGACGATTTAGAAGAATACATTCCTGGTCAGAATCAAACTAAAACCTTAGGTTCTATGGATGCAGGTAGTTCGGATCTTGAACTTGGTTCTGAATCGATTAATAATAAAGATCCACAATTGGTAGGCATAAGGTTTAATGGTATTCAAATACCCAAAAATGCCTTAATTACGAAAGCTTACATTCAATTTACTGTAGATGCTACCAGTAAGAATTCTGACCCATCGGAACTTTTTATTTATGCTGAAAATGCCGATAACCCTCGAATATTTTCTCCTGACACCCTTTTTAATTTGAGTTCTAGAAGTAAGCTAAATGATTCTATATTTTGGAAAATTCAAGATGCTTCCTGGAAAACAGTTGGAGCAGCTGGTCTGGACCAAAGAACGTCAGACTTATCAAGTCTTGTTCAGGCTTTAGTAAATAGGGAAGGCTGGAATTTAGGCAATTCAATGGCTTTTTACATTAAAGGTAAAGGAACAAAAGAGGTTGAAGCTGCAGATGATGAAACGTCAAAAGCTCCATTGTTAGTAATAGAATATATTGTTTCCACCACAATATCATCAAAGGTTGCTTCAGCTAATGATGATTTAGAAGAATACATCCCTGGTCCGAATCAGACTAAAACCTTAGGTTCTATGGATGCTGGTAGTTCGGATCTTGAACTTGGTTCTGAATCAATTAATAATAAAGATCCTCAATTGGTAGGTGTAAGATTTACCAATTTGAACATTCCACAAGGTGCACTTATCCAAGATGCCAGAATACAATTTACGGTGGATGCAACCGGCAAAAATAGTGATCCAACTGAATTATTTATTTACATTCAAGATGCTGAAAATCCTGGGACTTTTATTCCGGATAGCCTTTTTAACATTTCTAAAAGAATTATTATTAAAGATTCTGTTTTTTGGAAAATTCCTGACGCAAGTTGGAAAACTGCGGGACAGGCAGGTGGAGATCAATTAACACCCAATCTATCAAAATTAGTTCAAAATATAGTAAATAAACCAAACTGGAAAGCTGGAAATGCAATGGTTTTCTTATTGAAGGGTATAGGAACTCGTGAAGCAGAAGCTGCTGATGACGAAGTTACTAAAGCTCCTTTGTTTATAGTTAAATTTATTCCGGTTAATGCAATTTCTACTATTGTTTCCTCTCCTAATGATGATATTGAGGAATATATTGCAGGTGCAAATCAAACCAAAACATTAGGAACAATGGATGCCGGAAGTTCTGATTTAGAGCTTGGTTCGGAATCTGCTAATAATAAAGATCCTCAATTGGTTGGAATAAGATTTGCCTCCGTAAAGGTGGATAAATCAAAAGCTTTAAAATCAGCTTACATTCAATTTACTACCGATGCGATTAGTAAAAACTCGGATCCTTCAGAACTTTACATCTATGCCCAAGATGCGGATAATCCGATAACATTCTATCCAGATTCATTATTTAATGTTTCTAAACGTCCACAATTGAAAGATTCCATTTTCTGGAAAATTCCTAATGGAACCTGGAAAACGGCTGCTGAGGCTGGACCTGATCAGCGTACGCCCAATTTATTGCCATTAATTCAATCGTTAATTCAAAGAGATGGCTGGAAAACTGGAAATGCAATGGCCTTTTTTATAAAAGGTATTGGAACTCGCGAAGCAGAATCGGCAGATGATGAAGTAACAAAAGCACCTAAATTAATCATTGAATATTTTGAGACTGAAACAGATACTGTGCCTCCAGGGAATTCAATAAGTGTTTTTCCAATTAAAAAGGGCGAATCATGGTCTTATGCTCCTGGAGCAGCAAACCTAGATTCAATTTGGTTCTCGACAAATTTTGTCGATACTAACTGGAATTTTGGAAAAGCTCCACTTGGTTTTGGTGAAAAAGGAATTGTAACCACTTTATCCAAAAATCCTGGGAACACCTTATTCAGGAAAAAAGTTTCTATCGCTACAGCTAGTTCCCTTTCTGACGTTTATGAATTCCATCTACGTGCAGATGATGGGGCAGTAGTTTACGTAAACGGAAAAGAACAATTCAGAACAAACATGCCTTCTTCAAATGTGACTTTCTCGACCTTATCAGCACGAAAAGTGGAAGGAAATGAAGAGTTACCCTATTATTTATTTGAGGTTCCAAAATCTGCTTTTAAAGAAGGTGAAAATCTAATTGCTGTAAGTATTCACTCATCTGCAGCAAATGATGACGATTTGTTTTTTGATTTATTTATAACGCCTCGGGTATTTAAAACAAATGCTCCTGCCTTGGGTTGTCTGGATCCAAACGATGGCCATATTAGTTGCTTTACCTCTGTTATTCCGAGAATTCAGAATGATACGCTTCAAATTCCTGAGCGTTCTCACGTTTTTCAATATGTTACCGTAGAAGGTGATCCTTACAATAAAGGTACAGGTGCCTTAGGAAGCAATTTTGATTTCACTGGTTATGTTCCAAAAAATGGATCAAGTAAAGAAGGTTACCTCTCCATCAATCATGAAACTGATCCCGGGGGCGTTTCAATGCTTAATATCCGTTTTGATGAATCTGTGGGTTTATGGAAAGTAGATTCAGCTCAAGCCATTGACTTTTCAACCGTTGGAGGAACTATTCGAAATTGTTCAGGCACGGTAACTCCATGGAATACTATCATTACTTGTGAAGAGGATTATGGCAAAAATTCCGACGGAAATGGTGATGGGTATTTCGATATTGGATGGTGTACAGAAATAGATCCTATAACTAAAAAAATAAAGGATTATGGTACAGGAAAACCACAAAAGCTTTGGGCTTTAGGTCGTATTAGTCATGAAAATGTAGTGGTTGACCCGATAGATAAGAAAACAGTTTATTTTGGTGAAGATGAAGGGGATGGTGCCGTTTATAAGTTTATCTCCGATAAAGCTGGTGATTTAAGTAATGGAAAATTATATGCATTGGTTCTTGATTCTGTTTACACAGGTGGCGATTACAAAGGTAGTACTGGTAAATGGGTCGTTGTTCCTAATTCAACCATTGCGGAAAGAAATGATACCAAAAAATTAACCTTAGCATTAGGTGCTACAAAATTTGCTGGTGTCGAAGATGTAGAAATCAGTCCTTTAAATCAATTGATTTATTTTGCAGTAAAAGGCGCAGGAAGAGTTTATAGATTTAAAGATAATGGAACTGTAATATCTAACTTTGAAACATTTCTTGGTGGTTTGAATTATAGGGTAAATGTTGGGAGTCAAGTTATAGCTGAAAGCTTTGGTTCAGGTATTGATAATCTTGCTTTCGATGAACGCGGAAATCTTTATGCTCTTCAAGATGGTGGAAATAATTATGTATGGATGGCTACCGCTAAACATACTCAAGCTGCACCTCAGGTTGAAGTATTTATGAATACACCTATTGGTTCTGAACCTACAGGTATTACTTTTACTCCTGATCATAAATATATGTTTATTTCAATTCAGGAACCAAATGCTACAGTAAAACAATCGGATGTCGCTAAAAGATCGGTAACTCAAAATCTAAGTTACGCTTTGGCCATTGCTAGAACTGCTAATTTGGGTCAGGGTAGAACTACCCGTGTAAATGAATTACCTGCTTTAACACCAGATTTCCAACTATTTCCTAATCCTGCAAGCGATTTCGTTTCTGCTTCTATTTATCTTAAGGAAAATGCAAATCTGAATCTACAGGTTTTTGATACAAAAGGAAGATTGGTACTAATGAGGGATTTAGGTAAACAAACGACTGGAGATTATCGTATCGAATTCGAAACATCGAACCTTACGAATGGCATTTATTTCGTAAAAGTAAATGCTGACTCAATGAGTTCAATACTTAAATTAGTCGTAAACCATTAATGTGAAATATTTGATCAACTATATTTCAATTTTAATTTTGATTTTAGCCACATTGTCGTGTAATCATTCTATGAAAACTTTGCTTCCTTCATTTGAAACGAAGCCGGTTTATTCAAAAGGTGATGCTGCAGACGATGTGGCTATTTTTACCGATATAAAGAATGAATATCCTCTTTCCATCATTGCGACTGATAAGCAATTAGGTCTTTTGGTTTATGATATGAAAGGTAATATTCTATGCTCGGATTCTTCAGGGCATATTAATAATGTTGATTTAAGGAAAGTTTCTGATGAAAGGGTGTTAATAGGTTGTTCAAATAGAACAATCAATGCTATGCAGTTTTTTAATTTTCAGAACACACAGCCTTTTTTAATCCCTATTCCTTCCGATTTACCTAAAACGAAAATTGAAGAAGTTTATGGTTTTTGTCTTTTTCAAAATGATTTAAATATTTTTGCTTTTGTCGTGGGTAAAGAAGGGTTGCTTGAAGGATATAAATTGAATTGGGATTCAGATTCGTTAAAAGCGATAAAAACTTATTCCCATTCCTTTTCAACCCAATGTGAAGGATTGGTGTCAGACGATGCCAATGGTAAACTTTACGTTGCAGAAGAAGATTTAGGGGTATGGATGATTGATCTTAATCATCTTGAGGTGAAACCAGAATTAATTATTTCATTGAAAAATAATAAGTATTTAAAAAAAGATTTAGAGGGATTGGCTCTTTTTGAATGGAACAATGAAGTGTATCTTATAGTTTCAAGTCAAGGTAATAATTCGTTTGCTGTTTTTAACTCAAATAATTTTTTTGAATACGTCGGTTCATTTATTATTGGAAAAAACAAAAATATAGACCGGACATCTGAAACGGATGGATTAGATATTTCAAATGGAATTCATGGAATCACTGTTGCACAAGATGGAAATAATACGAATAAGGGGGATAAGGGTAAAAACCAAAATTTTAAAATAGTCGAAAATATTGATTTAATTCAATTTTTAAAAAACGGTAGAAAATGAAATACTTATATGTACTAATTATTATTTCAGCATTTTCAAGTTCAATTCTTTATGCTCAAAGTATCAAAATTGAACGACGAATTCTTGCAACTGATACTATTCTAACAGGTGGTGTGAAAGTTCCTGTATCTACCGATGATGCTGAACAGGAGAATAATGAAATGGATGCTCTTTTTGATGATGATCTTGATGCGGGCTGGGAAGGTGCTCCTGAAGATCAGAATATTTTAACTGCTGGCATACGTTTTCGTCAAATTGACATTCCTCAGGGTGCAAAAATTGATTCGGCTTTCATTACCATTTGGTCCCATGAAGGTAAATCGGCAGATGATATAGCAAATATAAATATTTATGTTGACGCAAATATAAATGCCCCTACTTTTAAACTAGATTCTTTAATCAGCAAACGTACCTTAAGTTTAAATTCGGTAAAATGGATTGAAAATAAACAATGGAAAATTTGGCAACCTTACCGAACTCCTGATATTTCTTCTCTGTTAAAGGAAATGGTAAGTAAACCTTCCTGGAAATCAGGTAATCCGTTAGCTTTTATTTTTGCAGGTGAAAATCAAGGACCGAGTGAGGTAGAAAATGCAAGGGAATTTGAATCTTTTGAAAATATTGCTGATCCTTCTGACGGGGGGGATGGTCAACGTCATCCGGAACGAATTCCTTTACTTACTGTATATTATTCCTTACCCGCTGTTCCGCAGATTAATCAAAGTAACTTAACCTTCAATTTATTTCCACTTTCTACTTATAGAACTGGCTTATTTGATGAAGGAGCAACAGAAATTGTTGATTTTGATTCAGGCTCTTCAAAAATCTTTTTTACAAATGCAAAAGCAAATACTTTAACTGCACTTGATGCTTCAAAACCTTCTTCTTTGACCAAAGCCTTTGATATTTCATTAAGTAATTATGGTGGCAGCGTAAATTCTGTAAGTATTCATAATGGCTTGGTGGCAGTTGCTATGGAAGCTTTAGTGAAAACAGATTCTGGTAGTGTTGTATTTTTTGATACGGATGGCAAATGGTTGAAATCGGTCAAGGTGGGTGCATTACCTGATATGCTTACCTTTTCACCTAATGGAAAAAAACTAATCATTGCTAACGAAGGAGAACCTAATGATGCTTATTCCATAGATCCTGAAGGCTCTATAAGTATTATTGATGTATCTGCTGGTGTTCAGAATGCTACAATAAAACATATCAATTTCCAATCGCTAAATAGTAAATTAAAGGAACTTGTTGCTGCTGGAATTCGCATTTTTGGACCAAAAGCAAGTGTCGCTCAAGATTTGGAACCAGAATATGTGACTGTTAGTGCCGATAGTAAATTGGCTTATGCGAGCTTGCAGGAAAATAATGCTATGGCGATTATTGATATTGAAAATGCAAAATTATTGAAAATAATCCCCCTTGGTTATAAAAATCATAATTTGCCAGGGAATGGATTTGATGCGAGTAATACTTCAGGAAAAATTGACATTAAAAATCATCCCGTTTTTGGCATGTATTTACCCGATGCTACCAAAACAATCCAAATTGCAGGAAAATCTTATATTTTTACTGCCAATGAAGGGGATGCCAGGGCTTATGCTGGCTTTAATGAAGAAAAAAGAATGGGTACCCTGAAATTGGATACTCAGGCTTTTCCAAATGCCTCTACCTTGCAATCTAATAACGAATTGGGTCGACTATTATCGTCTTCTATCATGGGTGATCTTGATAACGACGGAGATGTTGACCAATTATATTCTTTTGGTGGTCGTTCTTTTTCTATCTGGGATGCAAATTCTGTGGAGCAAGTTTTTGATTCAGGTGATCATATAGAGAAATTGATAGCAGCTAAATTACCAACCTATTTCAATTCAAACCATACGGATAATAATTCATTCAAAGGCAGATCTGATGATAAAGGACCTGAACCAGAAGCTATAGAATTTGCCACTTTAGGAAATGACTTATTTGTTCTTATCGGATTAGAAAGGATTGGTGGTATTATTGTTTACGAAATCAATGACCCTAAATCTCCCAAATTCGTATCATATTTCAATTATAGAAACTTTATGGTGGATCCAAAATCACCTCAAACAGGTGACTTGGGCATAGAGGATATCAAATTTATATCCGCGGATAAATCGCCCATTAAAAAACCATTAGTTCTCGTTGGAAATGAAGTGAGTGGAACAGTATCCTTGTTTTCTATCAATGAGATTTTGTCCGCAAATAGGGAAAATGTGGTACATAACGGGTTTAAGGTTTCTCCTAATCCTTCCGCAGCGTCTAATATTTGGATTGAATTTCCTGTAGAAGGAGCTGCTGATATTCAATTGACTGATATAACCGGTAGAGTAGTGCTTACCAAGGAAAATATGTATGGTAAAAATTATACTTTAGATATTAATAACTTAACTAATGGGGTTTATTTTGCATCATTACGTCAAAATAATAACATTTATTTACAAAAAATAGTAATAGCAAAACCGTGAGAAATTTCTCCAATTGTTTTATAATTTACTGCAGCATCCTTTGTTGGATGCTGCTTTTTAATTCATCTATTATTGCCCAATCTTTCCTTCGTGGAAAAATACTTGATGCTAAAACAAAGGAACCTCTCGTTGGTGCCTCCCTTTTAATACTAAATACTGCTTCAGGTGCCTCAAGTGATGATAATGGAAATTTTATAATAACATACCAAAAATCGTTGCCTCTTACTTTACAATGTTCTTACATCGGTTATGAGGTGAAAAATGTAATAATTGATAACAAAGTAGGCGAATCAGTTCAGATTCTTTTACTTCCTAATAGTTTTTTATTAGGTGCTATTGACATAAATGCAGATGCGAAAGGTGCTATTCGTGCTTTAATTCAACAACGCGTTTCCGATCATATAGTTAATGTCCTTGCCTCTGAGCAAATTGAAAAATTTCCAGATGTAAATGCTGCAGAAGCAATTCAACGTATTCCAGGAGTGACTTTACAAAGGGATCAAGGTGAAGGACGTTATGTGCAATTGAGAGGTACGCCCCCGGAATTAACCACTTTTAATGTCAATGGGGAGCAAATGCCTTCTCCTGAAGGTAAAGTAAGATATGTTGGACTTGATATTTTGTCCGTCGATCAAATTGATTTAATTGAGGTGACAAAAGTTTTTACCCCTGATATGGATGCTGATGGTATTGGCGGCAATATAAATGTTATTACCAAAACACCAAATTCTGACATTCCAGAATTAAAAATTAATTTTTCATCGGGATATAATTCCCTAAGAAATAAATATTTAGGCCAATTTCAATTTTCATTTCATCAGAAAATGGGGAAAATAGGTTTTGGTATCGTAGGCAATTATTATGAAAATAATCAAGCTGCCGAAAATATGGAATTTGAATTTGGTAAAGGACCTTTTTATGGTTCACAAAATGAAGAAAAAAACAACTATTTCTTGCAATACAGGGAATCCCAACTTCGATATTATGAAGTTGATAGAAAAAGAATTGGATTAAGTCCCGTTTTAACTTTTAAAGTTAAAACAGGAAAAGAATTCTATTTGAAAGGTTTATATAGTCATTTCGCAGATCAGGAAACCAGACGAAGAATTATTCATACGATGGATGATGCGGTTGATTTTAACTATTATTTATATGGTGGTATTGAAAGAGATCTCAAATTTAGGACTAAAAATCAGAATTTATCTTCGCTTAGCTTTGGGGGTTTATGGGATTGGAAATGGGTTCGATCCGATTTTCAAATTACATTCTCAAATGCAAATGAAAGGGAACCGGATAGGTTAGAAATCAATTTTGAAAATCCAGGAAAAGCAATTCAAATTGCTATGAATCAGAATCACCCTGTTTTCCCAATACCAACGTATCCTAAGCCAGAGGGTCAATTATTATCATCTAATTTTAATTTTTATACCTTTCAATCCTTGTTATTTGAAAATGCTAAAGTGGATGATCGTAATATTACGCCTAGATTAAATGTTACATTACCTTACACTTTTTCTAAGCTCGGTAAAGGTTATCTTAAATTTGGAGGTAAAATAAGGAGTAAAGAAAAATCCAGAGATATTTCATCAAGTTTTTATGGAGCCTATTTTGAAAATGTTTCTATTTATCCCGGTTCTGCTCCCAAATTATCTATCCCACTTGTTTCTGACGCCTTTTCAAAGAGTAACTTTTTTGGTTCCCCCATTAAAATGGAGGCTATTCCTGGGGTAAATGAAATAAAGGATTTTTTTGAGTTTTATCCTCAACATTTTATTTATAATCGTACAGCTACTAAAGTGGCCACATTTGGTGAAGATTATCAGGCCAAAGAGCGAATTAGTTCTGCTTACGGAATGATTAAACACGAATGGAAGAGGTTGACTCTTATTGCCGGAACCAGACTTGAGCATACTAATATTGATTATCAAGGTTTTCAGGTATTAACAAAAGGAACCCGTTTTCTGGGCTTAGATACTTTACGCGATCAAAGAAATCACCTTTTTTTTCTTCCGCAGTTTCAAATTAATTATCGTTTACCAAATAATACAAATATAAAAGCAGCTTTAACTCACAGTTATGCAAGGCCCAACTTTGAAGATGTCCTACCCTATAGAGAACAAGATAGAACGGAGGTTAAATATGGAAATCCAGATTTAAAATATCCCTTTTCCAGAAATATAGATGTAATCGGAGAGCGATATTTTTCCGATGGCTTCTTATCTTTGGGTCTTTTTTATAAACATATTTCAAATTTTGTTTTTTTTTATAAACGATTTGCTCATGAAGGCGACCCAGCTGATTATTCTCTTGTTGAAATTAATAAAGCCATAAATGGGAATAATGCTCGTTTGGGTGGAATTGAACTGATGTATCAAAGAAAATTATGGTTCTTAACGGGGTTTTTAAAAGATTTTGGCATTTATTCAAATTATACGCTAACTCGGTCAAAAGCTAATATTTTTAAACGATTACCTGCTAATTATACCGAAGCAATCGTGGAATTTGGAAAGGATGATTTTTCAGGATTCGCAAATCTTGCAGAAACAGAATTTATTCCTTTACCTGGTCAAGCTCCTCATGCCGGAAATCTGGCACTTTTCTATGAAAATGCTAAATTCTATGTGAGATTATCTGGTTTTTTCCAAAGTGCTTTCCTTTATCGATTAGGTGCCGATGAGGACCTCGATGAATATTATGGACAACAAATAAGGCTTGATTTTACTGGTAATGTTTCTGTTGGAAAATCAATGCGATTATTCTTGGATGCTGCGAATCTTACTAATACATCCCTTACCTTTTATTTGGGAAATACAAAGAAGATTTCCCGACTTATTGAAAATTACGGTTGGTGGGCTCGTGTGGGAATAAAATGGAATTTAAATTGAATTTATTTTTAGGTTTTATTCTAAAGTTTAGGAGATAATATAAAGCTGTTGTTTTCCTAAATAATACTAAAACCAAAGTTGTAGAAGGTGAACATATTAATATGTTCCAAAGCAGTCTTGTCCCAAAATCTAAAAATTCTGTATCGAGTTTTGTTATATAATCTTAAAAATTGTGATCCCGTTTGTCCATTCTTTTTGTCCGGTTTTTGGCCAACGACTGAATTTTTTACAAATAGTACCAACATTAATTTTACAAAGCCATTTGGTTTTGGGTGAATATTTTCATATTCCAATTCGTAGGTAACATTACAATGTGCCATCATTTTTGCTACATCCATTTTACCCCAGATTGGTTTTGTAGTCGGTGTTAATTTGTCGATTCGGCTTATAAATTCTGCCGTGTCTTGTTCATTAAATGAATTTTTCATTTGCTTTATTTTTTAACTTCATTTATCATCCAAAAATCGAAACGAATAGGTATGTCCTTCCTGTAAATCCTGTGGGTCATTGTACAAGAGGCAAATGACAACCTTTCCGCGGCCCTCCCGGTGTATGGCAATCAGCCGGCAGTAGGCGTAATATCCCAGCGCTATTTTGGGTGGAAACTGGTAGATTTTGCCGGAATCGCATTGATACCAGTCAAATAGCTCATCTTCACTTCATTCTCTGGCAGTAACCACACTATTTTCTTCATTTTTACATATATGAAGCACCAAACGATAAACAGTCATGTCAGGAGGGAAATGACTGCTGGAGGTGTCGGGTAAAAACATATAACGAATTTCTCGCTTGTGTTTTCTGTCCGAAAGG